>JAQBHG010000037.1:0-2844 GCA_032127975.1 Steroidobacteraceae bacterium | reverse complement strand
CTGCGGCCTGATCCAGATGGGCCTGAAAGGCGACACCTCGATGGCGCCGGATCAAATCCGGGACCTGATGCTCGAGGCGCACATACCCTTCATCGAGAAAGCTGCCGCCAAGGGCGTGCAGGTGCTTTGCTTCCAGGAAGTATTCACCCAGCCGTATTTCTGCCCCGGCCAGGACCGCAAATGGTACGCGGCCGCGGAGCGCATCCCGGACGGGCACACGACCCGGCTGATGCAGGAATACGCGCGCAAGCACAAGATGGTGATCGTAGCGTCGCTCTATGAAGAGGCGATGACCGGCGTCTACTACAACACTGCGGCGGTCATCGATGCCGACGGCAAGTTCCTCGGCAAGTACCGCAAGATGCACATCCCGCAGGTCGATCCCGGATTCTACGAGAAGTTCTTCTTCAAGCCGGGCGATCTCGGTTATCCGGTGTTCGATACCGCGTACGTCAAGCTCGGCGTCTATATCTGCTATGACCGTCACTTCCCGGAAGGCTGGCGTGCGCTTGCGCTGAACGGCGCGGAGTACATCGTCAATCCCTCGGCGACGGTGGCAGGTCTCAGCAAGTATCTTTGGGAGCTCGAGCAGCCCGCTGCTGCAGCCGCGAACGGCATCTTCATCGGCGCGATCAACCGCATCGGCAAGGAAGAACCCTGGGCCGACAAGATGGGCGAGTTCTACGGATCGAGTTACATCGTGAATCCGCGCGGCAAGATCGAAGCCCAGGCCAGCTACGACAAGGACGAGCTGCTGGTCCACACCATCGATCTCGACATGGTGCGCGAGGTCAGGAACACCTGGCAGTTCTTCCGCGACCGCCGGCCGGAGACCTACGGGCCGCTGGTCTGAGCAAGTGCCCGAGCTGAAGACGGCAAGCTCAGTGCAGAAGGTCGGCTCCTGCTATGAGCTGGATCCGGGAACCGACGTCACTGACAGCCCGCGCTACAACGCGGATATCGCGCCGACGCGCGTGGCGCAACGCAACTGGAACCAGTGGCATGTCGCAGCGCTGTGGGTCGGCATGGCGATCTGCGTGCCCACCTACACGCTGGGCGGAATCCTGACAGCCTACTTCGGGCTGTCGGTCGTCGAAGCCTTGTGGACCATCCTGATTGCCAATGTCGTGATCCTGGTCCCGCTGACCTTGAACGCCTTCCCGGGCACGAAGTACGGCATTCCCTTTCCAGTGATGCTGCGCTCGTCATTCGGCATCATCGGTTCCAATGTTCCAGCGCTGATCCGCGCAATCGTTGCCTGCGGCTGGTTTGGCATACAAACCATGTTCGGCGGCATTGCCGTGCACCTGTTGCTCTCCGAGCTGTCGGATTCCTGGGCCAGCCTCGGCGGCAGGGGCGAGGTTGCCGGTTTCTTCATCTTCTGGGTCGCGAATGTCTGGGTCGTCATCCGCGGCGCGGAGTCGATCAAGCATCTCGAGGCATTCGCCGCACCGATGCTGTTGCTGGTCGGCGCCGGCCTGATCGTCTGGGCCTGGCCCCAGGCGTCGGTGGCCGAGCTGATCGCACAGCCGCCGAGCCGACCGGAAGGGGCGCCGTTCCTCAAGTACTTCTTCGGCGGGCTCACCGCGATGGTGGGTTTCTGGGCGACGCTGTCGCTCAATATCCCGGACTTCAGCCGCTTCGCGAAATCCCAGAAGGACCAAATCGTCGGCCAGGTTATCGGCCTGCCGCTGACGATGTTCCTGTTTGCCGGTCTCGGCGTGCTGATGACCGCCGCTTCCAGCCGGCTGGTTGGCGAAACGGTCTCCGATCCCATAACGCTGATCGGTCGCATCGACAGCCCCTTTTGGGTGATGCTGTCCATGCTGATCATCATCCTGGCGACGATTTCGACGAACACGGCGGCGAACATCGTATCGCCGACCAACGATTTCCAGAATGTCGCGCCGAAGCTGATCAACCAGACCAGGGGCGTGCTGCTGACCGGGGCGATCGGCGTCCTGCTGATGAGCTGGGAACTGCTGAAGAAGATGGGGTGGCTGGTCTCCGACGTCAGTGTCGAAAGCCTCTACTCGAACTGGCTCATCGGCTACTCGAGCCTGCTCGGGCCGATTGCGGGGATCATGATCGTGGATTACTTCCTGGTCCGCCGGCAGCACTACGAGCTGGCGGGGCTCTACATGGATGGCGGACCCTATCCGGCCTGGAACAAGCCGGGTTTCATCGCATTCCTGGTTCCTGTCGGCTTGACGCTGATCGCGATCACGACGGGCTGGCTCGGCTGGTTCTACGACTACGGCTGGTTCACGGGCTCGCTGCTCGGCGGAATGATCTATTATTTGCTGAACCGCAAGAGGTAGATGCCTTGGCACTGCTGGTCAGGGGTGGAACGGTCGTCACGGCGGAGCAAAGTGCCCGCTGCGACGTGCTGTGCGACGGGGGCCGGATCGTACAGGTGGCGGCAGGCATCGATCCCCCAAAGGGATGCGAGACCGTCGATGCCGGCGGCCAGTACGTGATGCCCGGCGGCATCGATCCGCACACCCACATGCAGCTGCCGTTCATGGGGACGGTCGCGAGCGAGGACTTCTATAGCGGCACTGCGGCGGGCCTCGCGGGCGGCACGACGATGATCATCGATTTCGTGATCCCTAATCCGCAGCAGAACGTCATGGAGGCCTACCGCCAATGGCGGGGCTGGGCGGAAAAGTCGGTCGCTGACTATTCATTCCATGTCGCGATCACCTGGTGGGATGACACCGTGAGTGCGGACATGGAAACGCTGGTGCGCGATCACGGCGTCAACAGCTTCAAGCACTTCATGGCGTACAAGGGCGCCATCATGGCGGACGACGAGACGCTGGTGAACAGCTTCTCGAAGGC
>JAQBHG010000036.1:0-83887 GCA_032127975.1 Steroidobacteraceae bacterium | reverse complement strand
CGGACGGCAAGGCGACGCAACGGATCTTCAACATCGGCAATCCGGCCAATTGCGTCTCGATCGAGGACCTTGCGCACCGCGTCGTGCGCATTGCCGCCGAGTTCCCGGTGCTCACCGAGCGTGCCAAGGCTACCAGGATCGAGGTGATCACCGCCGACAAGTACTACGGCAAGTATTACCAGGACATCCAGCTGCGCGTGCCCGCCATCGAGGCGGCGCGGGTTGCACTCGGCTGGACACCGACCACCGACGTGGATACGAGCATCCGGAGCACGATTGCCTTCTATATCGGCCGGCGCACGACCGATGTGAGCGGTCCAACCGCCGTCATCGCCACCCAGCACGCTGCCTGAGCCGTGAGCGGCATGCCGGGCGCCGCGCGGTTCCCCTGGTGGGTGTGGGCGATCCTGGCGATCTTCTGGTTCGGAACCATATCGCTGCGGCCGCTGCTGGAGCCCGACGAGGGCCGCTACGCGGAAATTCCGCGCGAGATGCTGGCCAGCGGCGATTGGGTGACGCCGCGGCTCAACGACCTGAAGTATTTTGAAAAGCCACCCCTGCAATACTGGGCTACCGCAGCGGTATATTCGGTCTTCGGCGTCAGGGAGTGGACCTCTCGGGCCTTCGCATTTTCGCTTGCATTCCTCTGCCTGCCGATGGTGTATGCCTTTACGCGGAGCACTTTCGGATCTGCCGGTGTCGCAGCGGCGGGCGCGCTGGCGCTCGCAGTAAACCCGGGATTTGCCGCCATCGGCCGCATCAATCTGCTCGATAGCGCCTTTACGTTCTTCCTTTCGGCGTCGCTGTTCGCATTTCTGGTGGCGATGCGATCGGAGCAGCGTTCTCAGCGCGAGCATCGCTGGATGCTCGCGATGTGGGCTTCACTTGGCCTGGCCGTGCTGACCAAGGGACCAGTGGCGCTCGTGCTTTGCGGCGCCACGTTGGTGATTTATTCATTGCTCACGCGCCAGTGGTATCTCTGGCGCCGATTGCGCTGGATGAGCGGCCTGGCATTGTTCGCAGTCATCACGGTCCCATGGTTTCTGCTCGTGTCCCGTCGCAACCCGGAATTCGCGCAGTATTTTTTCGTGCAGGAGCATTTCCAGCGATTCGCAACCGACGTCAGTCGTCGACCTGGTCCGTGGTGGTATTTCCTGCCAATCCTCGCCGCAGCGGTCGTCCCCTGGTCGGCGGTCCTGTGGCGGCAACGCAGGACTGTGGACGCGGCGCCGGTGACGCCGCGTGACGTTGCCCCGCGCATCGAATTGTTTCTGCTGATCTGGATTGCGGTCGTCGCCGTGTTCTTTTCCGCCTCGCAATCCAAGTTGTTGCCTTATGTGCTGCCCGCGATGCCGGCGTTGGCAGTGCTGCTCGCGCCGCGGATCTCCCGGGACTTGCGATCGATGGCTGCGGCCACCTGGTGGGTCACCGGCACCTTGACCCTGATGGCAGGCGCATCGCTCGTGTACGCGCAGCGCGAGCTGGGCGGAATTCCAGCGGAGGTCGCGCTGGCCGCGGCCGTCACCGCGATCGCCGTGGCCTGGCTGGTCTTCGAATGGGTAGCCAGGCGTCGCCCACAGGAGCCGGCGCATTCCGCATGGCGCATCGCCGCGGTGTCCCTGCTAGGCTGGTCCCTGATGGCGTTTGGTTATGGCGTCCTTGATCCGCACCCCAGCGCCAGGAGCCTCGTCGATGCAGTGCGCGCGCATGTCGGCGCGGGCACGCAGATGTTCAGCGTCGGCCATTACCGCCAGACCGTGCCGCCGTACCTGGGGCGGACGCTGCGCATCGTGGACTACCGCGGCGACCTGGATTTCGGCCTCAGCCAGGAAATGCCTGACGCGGAAATGTCGATCGATCAATTCATGCAACACTGGCAAGAACTGAAGGACGGAGTCGCCATCATCTCGACCGCTCGATACGCGGAACTCGAGGGCCGGCTCGCGCCATTCGTCGTACTGGCGCGCGACAGGAACTCAGTCGTCATCAAGCGCTCATGAAAACGCCAATCCTGCTGTTGTTGTTGCTGGGCGTGCTTCTCAACGCATTGGCGCAACTTGGCCTGAAATCGGCGACAGCCTCCACCGGCGCGATCATGCTCGAGCGCAATTCGCTGGTCGCGGCCGCGGGAACCTTTCTCGCCACGCCCATATTCTGGGCCGCGCTCGCCGCCTATGGCCTCAGCGTGATCGTCTGGGTGATCGGCCTTTCGCGCGTGCCGGTGAGCCAGGCCTACCCGCTGCTGTCGCTGGGCTATGTGCTGACTGCTCTCGGCGCCTGGGCCTTGCTCGGCGAGACATTAAGCGTGCAGCGAATTACCGGCATCGCCGTCATCATCGCCGGCGTCGTCCTCATTTCACGCTCCTGACCGGCCGTTCGAAATGCATATCCTGCCATTCACCCGGCCCAGCATCGACGAAGAGACCATACAGCGCGTGGTCGCAGTGCTGCGCTCGGGATGGCTCGCGAGCGGCTCGCAGGTCATCGAGCTGGAGGCGGCGCTGTCGAACTACGTCTGCGGACGGCCGGTGCGCGTGATGACGTCGGCAACCGCGGCGCTCGAGATCGCGCTGCGACTGGCCGGCGTCGGGCCGGGCGATGAGGTCATCACGCCGGCCATCAGCTGGTGCGCTACGGCGAATGTCATCCTGCGCGCCGGGGCGCGGCCGGTGTTCGTGGACGTGGGCCTCGACACGCGCAACCTGGCTCTCGACCAGGTCGAGGCGGCGATCGGGCCGCGCACACGCGCATTGCTGCCCGTGCACTTTGCCGGCTTGCCGGTCGACCAGGACCGCCTCTACGCGATTGCCTCGGCGCATGGGCTGCGCGTCGTCGAAGATGCTGCGCACGCCATCGGGTCCGCCTGGCGAGGCCGGAAGATCGGCAGCTTCGGCGACCTGGTCTGCTTCAGCTTTCATCCCAACAAGAACATCACAACCGGGGAGGGCGGCGCGATCGTCGCGAGCACGGCTGAAGAAGCCGCGTTGATCGAGCAGCATCGCTTCAACGGCGTCGTCAAGCCCGCGCCAGGCGAGTTCGACGTGCTGTTCCCGGGCATGAAGGCAAACCTGTCGGATATCTCGGCCGCCATCGGGCTCGGCCAGCTTCCCATGCTCGAAGCCTTCAATCTGCGCCGGCGGCAACTGGTTGCGCGCTACTTCGAACGCTGGAGCGCGGAGCCGCCGCTGCGGTTGCCGGCGCGCGGCGACGCGGGGCACAGCTGGCACATGTTCGCGCCGTTGCTGCCGCTCGACTCGCTCACGATTACGCGGCAGGATTTCATCCAGCGCATGGCGGCGCGCGGCATATCGGTCGGCGTGCACTATCCCGCAATCCACCTCTTCAGCACGTACAGGAAACTCGGTTACCGCGAGGGCCAGTTCCCCAACGCCGAAAGGATTGGCCTCGAAACCGTGACCCTGCCGCTATTCCCGGCGATGCAGGATGGCGACGTGGACCGCGTCGTCGATTCGGTGAACGCGATCATCGCGGAGACACGAAGCGGCGGAGGGCGAACATGAGGGTGGAACTCTCCGTCGTGATTCCCGTGTTCAACGAGGCTGCTGTGCTGCCGCTGCTGTTCGCAAGGCTGTACCCGGCGCTCGATGCTCTCGGGCGCATTTATGAGGTCATCTTCATCGACGATGGCAGCACCGATGATTCGGTCGCACTGTTGCGTGAACAGTTTGCGGTGCGTCCGCAGCATACCCGGGTGCTGATCCTCGCGCATAACGCCGGTCAGCACGCTGCTATCCGCGCCGGATTCTCCAAGGCGCTTGGCAACTACGTCGTCACGCTTGACTCCGACCTGCAGAATCCGCCGGAGGAGATCGCAGCCGTCGTCGCAGCGCTCGATCGGGGTTTCGACTGTGTCGGCACTGTCCGCAAAGGTCGCCGCGATCCATGGTGGCGGCGTGCGATGTCCAGGATGATTAATCGCATACGCGAGAAGACGACGCGGATTCACATCACCGACCAGGGCTGCATGCTGCGCGGCTATCGGCGCAATGTCGTGGACGAGATCAACCGCTGCCGCGAGGTCAGCACCTTCATCCCAGCACTTGCCTACACCTTGTCGCGCCGGCCGACGGAGATCGAGGTCCGGCATGCGAAACGGGCGGCTGGCAAGTCGAAGTACTCGCTTTTCAGCCTGGTACGGCTGAACTTCGACCTGATGACGGGGTATTCCCTCCTGCCGCTGCAATTCATCTCGCTGGCCGGGATCCTGATCGCCACGGTGTCGATGGCCTTCGTCGTCTTCCTGCTGGTGCGCCGCCTGGTCATCGGGCCGGAAGCGCAAGGCCTGTTCACGCTGTTCGCATTGATGTTCTTCCTGATCGGCGTGCTGTTGTTCGGCCTCGGCGTCGTGGGCGAATACGTGGGACGCATCTACCAGCAGGTGCGTCAGCGACCGGCATATGAAGTCGCTGAGGTGCTCGAGGAGGGGGCGAGTGAGCATGCGCGCCGTAGTATTCGCGCACCATGACGTGGGCGTCCGTTGCCTCCTGGCACTGCGCTCGGCCGGCGTGGAGGTCCCGCTGGTCTTCGCCCATGAGCCGGACCCGGGCGAGAATCAATGGTACGGGAGCGTCATCGTGCTGGCGCGCGAGCTGGGAATTCCCGTCGCTACGCCGCGCAATCCGGACTCCGATGAATGGGAGCAGCGTATCGCCGACCACTTGCCAGACTTCATTTTCTCTTTCTATTACCGGTCGATGATTGCGGCGCAGGTGCTGCGGCTTGCGCGGCTCGGTGCCCTCAATATGCACGGCTCGCTGCTGCCCGATTACCGTGGACGCGCGCCGGTGAACTGGGCCATTCTTCACGGCGAGGCCTGGACGGGGGCGACGCTTCACTACATGGTGGAGCGTGCCGACGCCGGCGACATCGTGGACCAGCAGGCGGTGCCGATCCTTGCGGACGATGACGCACGCGCGGTGCTGGGCAAGGTAACGGTTGCCTCCGAGATCGTCCTCGCGCGGTCCCTGCCGCGCTTGATCGCCGGGACTGCGACCCGCACGCCACAGGATCCCGGGGCGGGGAAATATTTCGGTCGGCGCAGGCCCGAGGACGGACGCATCGACTGGTGTTGGCCGGCGCAGCGGATCCATAACCTGGTGCGCGCGGTAGCTCCGCCATTTCCTGCGGCGTTTGGCGAGGTCGCGGGCGATACCTGGTGGATACATCGCACCCGGCGCATGCCTGACCGGCAACCGGGCCCTGGTGCGCCGCAATTGTTCGCCGAGGACGGAAGAGTGCTTGTCTCATGCGGGGACGGCGCATGCTTGGCGGTTGTCTCCGGCAGGACGAACGCCGGAGCGATTGACATGCAGCGGCTTGCGCGCGAACTTGCTACCGCGCCAATGCAACTTATTGCGCGCAAAGCCGGCTGAGCTCGCTGGGTACATGAGACGGATTGCCCTGAAAGTCGACGTCGATACCCTGCGCGGAACCCGCGAAGGCGTGCCACGTCTCGCCGCGCTGCTGGAGCGCATCGGCGTGAATGCCACGTTTCTGTTCAGCCTGGGTCCGGATCATACCGGGTGGGCAATTCGAAGGGTTTTTCGGCGCGGCTTCATCGGCAAGGTGCGCCGGACCTCGGTCGTCAGCCAGTACGGGCTGAAGACGCTGCTCTATGGAACGCTATTGCCGGGCCCGCACATCGGGCGCCAGTGCGGCGCGTCGATGAAACACGTCGCGCAGCGCGGATTTGAAACGGGGATCCACACCTACGATCACGTGCGCTGGCAGGACGGCGTGGCGGGCGCCGATCTCGCATGGACACGCGAGCAACTGCGCCGCGCCGTCGAACAGTATCATTCGATTTTCGGCTCGCGTGCGCTGATTCACGGTGCGGCGGGCTGGCAGGTCAACACCTGGCTGCCGTCGCTGCAACAGGAATTCGGAATCGAAATAGCCTCGGACGTGCGCGGCAAAGGGCCTTTCCTTCCCTGCGTCGCGGGAAGGGTCGCCGGGCCCGTGCAACTGTCCACGACCTTGCCCACCCTGGATGAATTGATCGGGCGCGGCGATCTCTCATCGGGGGATCCGATCGAACATCTACTGTCGCTCACCGCCGCCGAGCCGCGCCAGGATCACGTATATACGCTGCACGCCGAAATCGAGGGCGCGGCCCACCTTGCCGCCTTCGAGCAATTGCTCACGGGGTGGCGGCGGCAGCACTACGAGCTGGGCACGCTGACGGATCTACGCGCTACCCTGCGGTTGGCCGATCTGCCGCGCTGCCCGATCGTGAGTCGCACAATACCGGGTCGCAGCGGTACGGTCGCCTGTCAGGGCGAATAAGTGCGCTCCCATGTAATCTGGCTGCCGGAACGCCGGTCTCATCTGCGTACCTTCCATTTCACCGAGACGTGGGTATGCGAGTCGCGTGGTTTGCGATCCCGATTCCAGGCATGGCCATTACCGCGCTGGCGCTCGGCGCAATTCCGATCGGGCAGCAGCCTCGTGCCGGTGAAGCGGCCCCTGAATTCACACATCAGGCTGCACAAGACTGGATCAACTCGGCGCCAGTGTCGCTCGAATCCCTGCGCGGTGACGTGGTGCTGATCGATTTCTGGACCTTTGACTGCTGGAACTGCTACCGCTCATTTCCCTGGCTCAATGAAGTAGATGAGCGATTCGCGGGTCGTGGACTGCGGATCATTGGGGTGCATTCCCCGGAATTCCGGCACGAGCGCGAGCCGCAAAGAGTCGCCGCCAAGGTGCGCGAATTCGGGCTCGGCCATCCCGTGATGATCGATAACGATTTTTCCTACTGGAAAGCGATCGGCAACCGGTACTGGCCGGCATTCTATCTGGTCGACAAACGCGGGCAGCTCCGCTATCGCTTCGCTGGCGAAATGCACTCGGGCGACCGGCGAGCGCTGGAAATCGAGAGGCGCATCGGAGAACTGATCGGCGAGTAAAGCCGTATGCGTATCAGGTAATCATGGTCGGGGTGACAGGATTTGAACCTGCGACTTCTACGTCCCGAACGTAGCGCTCTACCAGGCTGAGCTACACCCCGAATTTGCGGGAAATCGGACCGGTCAGGCCTTGCGGGTGACCGCGAATCGCGCGAGCGCGCCGAGCGCGTCACGATAAGCCGAGGCGGGTACTTCGCTCAATGCTTCGGTAGCCCGGCACGCCTCGCTTTCGGCAAGGCGGGCAGTGTAATCAAGCCCCCCTGTGCTTTCAATGACGGCGCGAATCGGGGCCTGGTCCGCGGTGCCCCCCTGTTCGATGGCATCGCGGATCATCCTGCTGGCGGCGGAATCTCCATGGCGCAATGCATGGATCAGCGGCAGTGTCGGCTTGCCTTCTGCGAGGTCATTGCCGACATTCTTGCCGAGTTCCGATTCGTCGCCGCGATAATCGAGCGCGTCGTCGATCAGCTGGAATGCTATGCCTAGGTGCTTGCCGTAACGTGCGAGCGCGGCCTCGACCTCCGGAGGTGCGCGCGCGACGATTGCAGCGATCTGCGCGCCCGCCTCAAAGAGCCGCGCGGTCTTCCGATAGATCACGTCGAGGTAACGGAGCTCCGTCGTATCCGGATCCCCCGAGTTCATCAGCTGCAGCACCTCGCCGGCGGCGATGGTGTTGGTCGCATCGGCCATTACGCGTATCACGGCGGGCGATTCGAGCGCCGCCATCATCTGGAACGCGCGCGAGTACAGGAAATCACCGACCAGCACCGAAGCCGGGCTGCCGAACATCTCGTTCGCCGTTTCGCGGCCGCGGCGCTTGGCCGAATCGTCCACGACGTCGTCGTGCAGCAGGGTCGCGGTGTGGATGAACTCGATCAGCGCGGCGGTCGGAATGTGCGCGGAATTGGTCGCCCCTGCCGCGCGTGCGGCCAGCACGACCAGGAGCGGACGCAGGCGCTTGCCGCCCGCACCCACGATGTAATCCCCCACCTGGTTCACAAGCGCGACGTCGCTCGCCAGCTGGCGGCGGATCTCCCGGTCGACAGCTTCGAGGTCCGTGGCGACGAGCGCTCGTATGTCCTTGAGTTGCATGGCTTCCTGCTGCCCTCGCGGGGCTCGCGCATCCTAGCGGCAAATGTGACAGCAGGAAATGCGGGATTCTGGGGTCCGGTTTGACCGGGCCCCCCATGCTCACTACAATTGCCGGCTCATTTTTGGAGTCCAGTCAATCATGTACGCCGTCATTGCCACCGGGGGCAAGCAGTACCGGGTGAGCGAAGGCACTGTCGTGCGCGTCGAGAAGCTCGACGCCGATGCGGGCGCCTCGGTTGAGTTCAACCAGGTCCTGCTGGTGGGCGAGGGCGCGGACGTCGCCGTCGGTACGCCTTATGTCACGGGCGCCAGGGTGATGGCGACCATCCAGGCGCACGGCAAGGCCGACAAGGTTGGCATCACCAAATTCCGTCGCCGCAAGCACTACCTGCGCCAGAAGGGCCACCGCCAGCCGTACACCGAGATCAAGGTGACCGGCATAACGGCGGCCTGAGCGCAGCAGGAGACCGAGATGGCACACAAGAAAGCAGGCGGCAGTACCAGGAACGGCCGCGAGTCCCAGTCAAAGCGCCTGGGAGTCAAGAAATTCGGCGGCGAGCGGGTGCTGGCCGGCAATATCCTCGTGCGCCAGCGCGGCACGCCCTATCGCGCGGGCGAGAATGTCGGCGTTGGCACGGATCACACGCTGTTCGCGAAGAAGACCGGTCACGTCCAGTTCCGCAAGAAAGGCGCCGAAAAGCGCACCTTTGTCAGCGTGCTTCCGGAGTAAGCCGGGATCGCAAGGATTGAAGCAAGACCCCGGCCCAGCCGGGGTTTTTTGTTGGGGCGACAGCCGACATGAAGTTCGTAGACGAAGCAATCGTGAAAGTGATGGCGGGCCACGGCGGTCGCGGCGCGGTCAGCTTTCGTCGCGAGAAATTCGTGCCATTCGGCGGGCCCGATGGCGGTGACGGCGGGCTCGGCGGCAGCGTGTACCTGCGTGCCCAGGAGGGCATCAACACGCTGGTCGACTATCGCATCAAGCGCAGCTTTCGTGCGCAGAATGGCGAGCCGGGGGGCGGGCAGGACTGCTCGGGCAAGGGCGGTGAAGACCTGTACGTCCCGATGCCCGTCGGCACGATCGTCTTTGACGATGACACCTCTGAAACCCTGGGCGATCTTTCGGTCGCCGGCCAGATCCTGCTGGTTGCCAGGGGCGGCAAGGGTGGCTGGGGCAACCAGCGTTACAAGAGTTCCATCAACCGGACGCCACGCCAGAACACGCCGGGCCTGACAGGCGAAACCCGCAAGCTGCGCGTCGAGTTACGCCTGCTGGCCGATGTCGGCTTGCTGGGCCTGCCAAACGCTGGTAAGTCCACGCTGATCCGTGCGGTTTCGGCAGCAAGGCCCAAGGTGGCGGACTATCCTTTCACGACCCTGCACCCGCAGCTAGGCGTGGTCGCGGTCGGGCCGCTGCGCAGCTTCGTGATGGCCGATATTCCGGGGCTGATCGAGGGTGCCGCGGAAGGCGCCGGCCTCGGGATCCGTTTCCTGAAGCACCTGCAGCGCACGCGCATCTTGCTGCACCTGGTGGACATTGCGCCGCCGGATCCCGATGCGGATCCCGTCGAGGGCGCAAGGGCCATTGTCGGCGAACTCAAGAAATTCAGTCCGGAACTTGCCAAGAAAGACCGCTGGCTCGTACTCAACAAGATCGACTTGATGCCTGAAGAAGACTGCGAAAAACGTTGCAGCGAAATCCTGCGGCGTCTGCGGTTCAAGGGACCGGTGTACCGGATCTCGGGGGTCACGGGCGCGGGAACCAGGCAGCTGTGCCAGGCCGTGATGAATCACCTGGAGCAGCACCCGGTCGCAGTAGCCAGCTGAGCGCGTGCATGTCGCGGGCACAAAAAAACCGGTCCAGGACCGGCTTTTTCATGGGATCGACGAATGCCCTTACTTGGCGGCCAGTGCCTTGGCCTGGCGCGCGAGGCGGCTCTTGTGCCGGGCGGCCTTGTTGGGGTGAATCAGGCGCTTCCGGGCCATGGCATCGATGATCGGGGTCGCAGCCTTGAGCGCCGCGGTCGCTTCGGCCTTGTTGCCGGTCTGGATCGCAGCAACAACCTTCTTGACTGCACTGCGCACTTTCGAGCGCTGCGTGACATTCAGGGCGCGGCGTTCGATCGCTTGATGGGCGCGTTTTTCCGCTGATTTGGTGTTGGCCATAAGGGCGCGCATTCTGCGGATGCAGGGGCAGCTTGTCAACGCGGTATAGTGCCCGGCCAATGAGTCGCGGCTTCCTGCGCAGCACCGGTGTAGTCGGTTCCCTGACCCTCCTGTCCAGGATCTCCGGCGTCGTCCGCGACATGGTCTATTCCCAGGCCTTCGGCGCGGGACCGTTGATGGACGCCTTCCTGGTGGCGTTCAAGATCCCCAATTTCCTGCGGCGGCTGACTGCCGAAGGCGCATTTTCGCAGGCCTTCGTGCCGGTGATCACCGAATACAAGGTGCGCAGGGAGCACGCCGAGGTGCGCCGGCTGATTGCCGGTGTCAGCGGCGTGTTCGGCGTGTTGCTGTTTGCGATCACCGCAATTGGCGTGATCGCAGCGCCTGTCCTGGCGTTCATGTTCGCGCCGGGATTTCGCGATGACGGCGATCAATTCGACCTCACGGTCGAAATGCTGCGCTTCACATTCCCCTACCTGTTCTTCATTTCACTGGTTGCCCTCGGCAGCGGAGTGCTCAACAGCTATGGCCGTTTCGGCGTGCCTGCCTTTAATCAGATCCTGCTCAATATCGTCATGATCGTTGCGGCGGGTGTCGTGGCGCCTCATTGGCCGAATCCGGGCCTGGTGCTCGCGCTCGGGGTGTTCGTGGCAGGCGTGATCCAGTTGCTGGCGCAGTTTCCGGCCCTGCACAAGCTTGGGCTGCTGCCGCGACCGCGCTGGGACTGGGCGCACGAAGGCGTGCGCCGCATCGCAAGGCTGATGCTGCCCGGTATATTCGGCTCATCGGTCGCCCAGGTCTCATTGCTGCTCGACACGCTGATCGCGTCTTTCCTGATGGTCGGCAGCATTTCCTGGATGTACTACGCCGACCGGCTGGTCGAGTTTCCGATGGGCGTATTCTCGATTGCGCTTGCGACCGTGATCCTGCCGGGGCTCTCTTCGCATCACGCGGGGGAGACGCCGGAGAAATTCACCGCCACGCTTGATTGGGCGTTGCGCCTGACGGTCACGATCGCGACGCCGGCGGCGGTCGGACTGCTGATGCTTTCGGGCCCGATGATCGCGACGCTGTTCGGCTATGGTGCCTTCGGCGCGCGCGACGTATTGATGACGAGCTACGCGCTGATGGCCTATTCGCTGGGGTTGATGGGCTTCTCGCTGGTGAAGGTGCTGGCGCCCGGATATTTCGCGCGCCAGGACACGAAGACGCCGGTCAAGGTCGGCATCATCGCGCTGTCAATCAACATGGCATTCAACCTGGCGGTCGTGGTGCCGGCCTACCTCAACGGATTTCCCGTGCCGCATGCGCTGCTGGCGCTGTCCACCGGGCTCTCGGCGATTATCAATGCGACGCTCCTATACCGCGGGCTGCGCCGCCAGGGTGTCTACGCACCATCCGCGCACTGGCGCAGGCTGCTGCCGCAGGTCCTGTTCGCGAGTGCCGCAATGGCGGCTTTCCTGTGGTGGATATCTGGCGACTGGGCCGCATGGACCGACTGGCGGGCAATGGAGCGGGCGCTGCAGCTGGCGCTCTGTGTCGGTACGGGCGCCGGGGTCTACTTCCTGGCCCTGTGGCTCGCGGGCGCGCGCCCGCGCGACTTGAAATCACTATAATTCACGCTGGTTCCGACCGGCGCTCCCAGGCGATGTTGATCACCCGCGGTTTCGAGTCCGTGCGAGCCGCAAATCGCGGCTGCGCGGTCGCGATCGGCAATTTCGACGGGCTGCACCTGGGGCACCAGGCCATCCTCAGGCGCCTGGCCCAACGTAGCGGCGAACTGGGTTTGCCCGCGGCGGTGCTGACTTTCGAGCCGCACCCGCGCGAGTACTTCGCACCCCAGGAAGCGCCTGCGCGACTGATGCGCCTGCGGGACAAGGCGGAGGCGCTGAAGGCGGCAGGTGTCTCCAAGCTGCGCGTGCTGCGCTTTGGCGCGGCGCTCAGCGCATGGGACGGCGTGACATTCATCGAGCGTGCACTGGTCAATGCAATGGGAGCGAAGCAGGTGGTGATCGGGGCGGGCTTTCGTTATGGACATGGGCGCAGCGGCGATGTGGTGCTGCTGCGGGCCGAAGGCGCGCGGCGGGGCTTCGGTGTGGACGAAGTACCGCCATGCGAACTGGATGGCGGGCGCGTCAGTTCGACGCGCGTGCGCGCGGCACTCGCCGCCGGTCGACTGGACGAAGCGAAGGCACTGCTTGGCCGTGACTATCGCATCAGCGGCCGCGTGATCGCGGGCGAGCGCCTGGGCAGGAAACTCGGATTTCCGACCGCGAATATTCGCCTGCACCGGCGCGTCTCGCCGGTGGCCGGCATATTCGCAGTGCGCGTGTCGGGCGCGGGTATCGATCGGCTGCCCGGCGTCGCATCGATCGGCACGCGGCCGACCGTGGCGGGCGGGGAATGGCTGCTGGAGGTACATCTGTTCGATTTCGAAGCCGATTTGTACCGTCGGCATCTCGCCGTGGACCTGATCGCCAAGTTGCGCGACGAAGTGCATTATTCCAACCTCGCAACGATGACCGCACAGATGCATCGCGATGCGGGCCAGGCGCGCGAGCTGCTTGGCGCCAGAGGATAAACGTGGACTATAAGGCGACGCTCAACCTGCCGAATACCGACTTCCCGATGAAGGCGGATCTCGCTCGTCGCGAACCGGCGATGGTCGAAGCCTGGCAGCGCGGTGACATCTATGGAAAGCAGCGCCGGAAGTTTGCCGGGCGCGCGAAATTCGTGCTGCTGGACGGCCCGCCCTATGCCAACGGCGTGATCCACATCGGTCATGCCGTCAACAAGATTCTCAAGGACATCATCGTCAAGTCGCGCTCGCTCGACGGATGCGACTCACCCTACGTTCCGGGCTGGGACTGCCATGGCCTGCCGATCGAGCAGCAAGTCGAGAAGAAGCACGGTCGCGTGGGCCACAAGCTGGATGCCGATGCATTTCGCAAGGCCTGCCGGGAATATGCGGCGAGCCAGGTCGAGGCCCAGCGCGTCGATTTTCAGCGTCTCGGCGTCATCGGCGACTGGAACAACCCGTATCTCACGATGGCGGCGAGCTACGAGGCGGAGCAACTGCGCGCCTTTGCGGCGATCATTCGCCGCGGCCATCTCGTGCGCGGCTTCAAGCCGGTGCACTGGTGCCTGGATTGCCGCTCGTCGCTCGCCGAGGCGGAGGTCGAATATGAGGAGCGCACCTCGCCATCGGTGGACGTGCGCTTCCCGATTGTGGATGCGCTTGACGCCGGACGCCGCTTCAAGCTCACGGGCAAGGATCTCGGGGACGCAACAGTCGCGATCTGGACCACCACGCCGTGGACCCTGCCGGCGAACCAGGCCGTGTGCCTGCACCCCACATTTGATTACGTTCTGATCGAGTTCGACCGCCCGTCCGGCACGGAGCGCATGGTGGTCGCCGAGGCGCTCGCCGGCGCCGTCGCGACCCGTATCGGGGCCACTGCGAGCCGCGTGCTCGCGACGACCAAGGGTGCGGCGCTCGAGGGCCTGCGGCTTGAGCATCCATTCTACGAGCGCGAAGTACCCGTCATCCTCGGAAGCCACGTGACGCTCGAAACCGGCACCGGGGCCGTGCACACGGCGCCGGGCCACGGCGCCGATGATTATGAGATGGGCCGCCACTACGGCCTGCCCATCGACAATCCCGTAGGGCCCGACGGCCGATTCGTCGCCGGCACGCCACTGTTCGAGGGGCAGTCCGTATTCGATGCCAATGCAGCGATCATCGACACACTCCAGAATGCGGGGCGCCTGATCCACCACGAGCCCTACCGGCACAGCTATCCGCATTGCTGGCGCCACAAGACGCCCGTGATCTTCCGCGCGACGCCGCAGTGGTTCCTGAGCATGGAAAAGGCCGGGCTGCGGCGCGATGCGCTCGCGGGCATCCGCGCGGTGAGCTGGGTGCCTGACTGGGGTGAGCAGCGCATCACCAGCATGATCGAGACTCGCCCGGACTGGTGCATTTCGCGCCAGCGCGCCTGGGGCGTGCCGCTCGCGATGTTCGTGCACAAGGAAACCGGCGAGCCGCATCCGCAGACGCCGGACCTGCTGGAGCGCGTCGCAAAACTGGTCGAGGAGGGCGGCATCGAGGCTTGGTTCGCGCTGAATCCGCGCCAGTTGCTCGGTGACGAGTCACTGATCTACGAGAAATGCGAAGACGTCATGGATGTGTGGCTCGATTCTGGCGTCGTGCACCATTGCCTGCCGGCGCTGCGCCCCGATGTCATTCCGTTCCCGGTGGATGTCTACCTCGAGGGCTCCGACCAGCATCGCGGCTGGTTCCACAGCTCATTGCTCGCCTCGGTGGCGGGACGCGGCGTGCCGCCTTACCGCCAGGTCGTCACGCACGGCTTCGCCGTGGACGACAAGGGCCGCAAGATGTCGAAGTCGCTCGGCAACGTGGTGGCGCCGCAGAAGGTCATGAATACCCTCGGCGCCGACGTGCTGCGGCTCTGGGTCGCGGCGACCGACTACAGCTCGGAGATGAGCGTCTCCGACGAAATCCTGAAACGCATGTCGGACAGCTACCGGCGCATGCGCAATACGCTGCGATTCCTGCTCGGTAACCTTGCGGGCTTCGACCCGGCGCGCGACGCGCTGCCCATCAAACACATGCTGGAGATCGATCGCTGGACGCTCGCGCGCGCGGGTGAGCTGCAGGCCGAAGTCATCAAGGGCTATCGCGATTACGATTTCCACGTCGTGTACCAGAAGGTGCATGGCTTCTGCGTCATCGAGCTCGGCTCGTTCTGGCTCGACATATTGAAGGACCGCCTCTACACGATGCCTGCGGCGAGCACCGCGCGAAGGTCTGCCCAGACCGCGATGTACCAGATCGCTGAAGCAATGGTGCGCTGGCTCGCCCCGATCCTGTCGTTCACCGCGGAGGAAGTCTGGAAATACCTGCCCGGCGCACGCGATGAATCGGTGCTGCTCGCAAACTGGTGGCCCTTGCCGGAAGTCCAGGCGTCGAAGGAAATCGACTGGGACGCCGTGATCGCGCTCAAGACCGATGTCTCGCGTGAGCTCGAGCAGTTGCGCGCCGCGGGCAAGCTCGGCGCGCCGCTGGAGGCCGCGGTGGACGTCTACCTCGACGAGGCGCAGCATCGCCGCATGGCGGCCATTGGCAATGAGCTGAGATTCGTGCTGATCACTTCGTCCGCGCGGATGTTGCCCGCCGGCAAGCGCCCGGCCGACGCAGTGCCGGCGCCCACGGTGGCAAAGACCGGCGCGTGGATCAGCGTAGGAGTGCAGGACGCGCCAAAGTGCGCGCGTTGCTGGCATCGGCGGCCCGATGTCGGTGCGGATCCGCGGCATCCGGAAATCTGCACGCGCTGTGTCGGCAATCTGGATGGCCCGGGCGAGACGAGGCGCTACGCATGAAGGGCGATTTTCTTCCGAAACAGACTGCACTCTTCTGGTTGTGGCTCTCCGTCATCGTCGTAGTGGCCGACCAGCTGACCAAGTGGTTCGTCGTGACCCAGTTTGAGCTGTATGAAGTGATGCAACTCGGGCCGTACCTGGAGCTGACACGGCTGCACAACACGGGTGCCGCGTTCAGCCTGCTGGCGCAGGCCGGCGGCTGGCAGCGGTGGTTTTTTGTCGGGCTCGCCGGAACGATCAGCGTGGCGATTGTCTGGTGGCTCTACACGCTGCCCGCGCGCGGCTATCCATGGCTTGCCATCGGGCTCGCGATCATCCTCGGCGGAGCGATCGGCAACGGCATCGACCGGCTTACGCTCGGGCATGTGGTGGATTTCCTCCATTTCCACTGGCAGCAAGCGTACTTCCCAGCCTTCAATGTCGCCGATATCGCGATCACGAGCGGCGCCATCATGCTGGTCATCGATGCGCTCATGCACACACGCCGTACCAAGGCGCCGCCCGGATGAAAGTGCTGCTCGCCAACCCGCGCGGATTCTGCGCGGGCGTCGACCGCGCCATCGACATCGTCGAGCGCGCTATCTCGCTGTTTGGCGCGCCCATCTACGTGCGGCATGAAGTCGTGCACAACCGCTTCGTCGTCGACCGGCTGCGGGACCTCGGCGCCGTGTTTGTCGATGAACTCGATGCCGTGCCCGATGGCGCCACCGTGATATTCAGCGCACATGGCGTTTCGAGCGCCGTGGAAGAAGAAGCCGCCCGCCGCAAGCTTGCGGTATTCGATGCCACCTGCCCGCTGGTGACAAAGGTTCACATGGAGGTCGGGCGTTATGCGAAGGATGGCCTCGACGTGATCCTGATCGGGCACGCGGGCCACCCGGAAGTGGAGGGCACGATGGGGCGCTTCGACACGACGTCTGGCGGTCGAATTCACCTGGTGGAAACAGTCGGGGACGCGGAGCGGCTGACCGTGCGCGATGACGCGAAACTTGCGCTCGTCACACAGACCACATTGTCCGTGGATGACACCGCCCGGGTCGTCACGGCCTTGCGCCATCGATTTCCAGCGCTGGTCAGCCCGCGCAAGGAAGACATCTGCTATGCCACGCAGAATCGCCAGGACGCCGTCAAGCAGTTGGTCGCCGCCTGCAATGTGCTGGTCGTGGTCGGTTCGCAATCAAGTTCCAATTCCAACCGGTTGCGCGAAATCGCGACCACCAGCGGAATCCCTGGTTACCTCGTGGACGGCGCCGACGACCTGAAGCGCGAATGGTTCGAGGGGAAGAAATCTGTCGGCGTGACCGCGGGTGCCTCGGCCCCCGAGACCCTTGTGCAGCAGGTGGTCACGCGCCTGCGCGAATGGGGTGGGCAGGAAGGCGTCGAAGTGATCGGGCGCGAGGAAAAAGTGGTGTTTGGGCTGCCGCAGGCGCTGCGCGGAGTGAGCAGGACGCAGGTGCTCTAGCGCAACTACCAGCAACGGCTCGTCGAGTCGGCGCCGGTTGAATTGACAGCCTGGCGACGCCCGCTTTCGTCGATCGAGAACCGCCGGCATTCCGTGTCGTTCAATTGACCGCTGCCCGCCGCCGGCAGTGCCGCCAGCCTGAAAGCCGCCACATCCGCGAGTTCAATCGTCACTTCGTAGCGGCGTTGGGGCGTCGTTGAAGGCACGGGCAATCCGGGCGGATCATCGCCACCGGTGGCATCGAGCCGGTCGCTGTATCGGCCGTGCGCCAGATGAAACTTCTCCTGTTCCGCTGCGGCAGTCAGCAGCGCCTGGACAGCGTCGAGTCGGTAGCTCCGCACTAGGTATCGGCGGTACGAGGCGAGTGCAAAGGACGCCGTGATCGCCACGATCACGAGTGCGACCATCACTTCGATTAGCGTGAATCCGTTTCGATTGGAAGTTTGCGCCATGAGGTCTTAACGGGGTCGTTGCCGAATCCGGCGTCGAATAGCTCGGCGCCAGCCAGTCCGAATGGTCTAGCGCGGCAGTCAGGACATGCTTCATCCCACGATCCGGGGAATGCAAAGCGAAGTCCGGAAGGCAAGCCCGAGCCCGGCAATTCGCGTTCGTCCGGATCTCCCGGCAGGTTCAGTCGATTGGTGGGAAGCCCGGTTCGCACATTGAGCGCATGCAGGCGCCTCGCGGCCCGGGGTGGTCCGCAGACGGCCGACGCAGGCGCGGCCGCAGGCTGGTAGGTGAGAAAGTACAGACGGTGATTGAAGGTCAGCGATGAGCCAATCACCTTCTCGCCGGGGCCGTGGGCATCCAGGCGCAGGAACCAGCCCGGAGCAGCTGCGGGCATCGGCCACAGACCATCCGTCACGTCATGCAGATGGGCTTCGCTCAGCGCCGTGCCGGGCGGCTCCCGATCGCGAATCGAATAGATCCTGTCGGTAATGCTCGCATCGCGAGGCCTGGCGATCCATCCGGAGCCCACCGAGATCGCGACCAGGAACTTGCCGGCCTCACGGATTGCCGAAACGTCCGGAGTCGAGTAGAAGCGCTGGCCAGTGCCGCCGAGCCTTGCTACCAGGCGCGCGCGCGCCAGGCTCCCTGGCGAGGCGCCATGCTGCAGATCCATGCGCCAGAGGCTGCCTTCGACGTCGATCACGTACATTCGATCGGCGAATCCATCGCCATTCATGTCCAGTACGCGCGGCGCTGATGGGAGGCTCACGGTCATCTCAGGCAAATGCAGATCGGGTAACAATGCGGCGCTGCCCGCAGCACGCCACAACCGGCGCCCGGTCGCGGCGTCGAAAATCGACAGCGATGCACCGGACGTGCGCACAGGTGATACACGGGAATCGTAGGCACGGTCGTAGCCGCCAGCCAGCACGACGACCCAGGAGCCTGGGTTCTGGCCGGAACCGGCGACAGATAGCCGCGTGATCACCGGTTCGGGCCAGCTTTCGGCCCCGTCATCGAGATCGCTGGGCGCGAGTGACCACATCAGTCGCGGTTCGTCGGGCGATCCGACATCCAGGGCGTAGTAGCCACTGCCGCCGCGGCCGAATCCGAAAATCAGCCAGAGGTGTTCGCCGGCCGATGGATCGATTCGACCGTCTCCATCGGAATCGTGGCGATGCAGCACCAATGGTCCATCGATGCCGTGGCTTCGAGCGACGGTCGATTCGTCGCGCATCAGTGCCGGAAGTCGGGCGAGCAATGGCCGGGGAATGAAGGCCCATCGCTCGACGCCCGTGTCCGCGTCGAATGCCTGCAGCAAGCCATCATGGGTTGCGACAAATGTGGTGCGGCTGCCGTCTGCCCCGTAATTCACGCTGATCGGTGCGCGCAGGCCGGGATCACCGAGCTGGTGTTGATTGAGGAGCCATGAAACGACTTCCACCGGACTCTCCCGGTTATGCGAGCCCAGGCCAAAGAGTGCGGCACTCAACAATGCGTTGTCGGGAGTCAGGCGATTCCGCGCGGAGGTCAGATCGTCGGTTGTGACATCGCTGTACAGCCTTCGCGATTCTGCGGCTGGCAGCCGGCCTGCGGCGCCACCCGACAGCGGCGCATCCCCATCCGGTTGACTGCTCCACGCACTGATGCTGCCGTCGCGCGGCAGGCCGGATTCCGGATCGAGTGCCGGTTCCCCATCACGATCGATCGCGACGGGTGCGGATAGCGGACTGGCGGGGGCCTGCAGCTGGTAACGCAACAGGTTGCCCAGCCACCGTTGCCGGGCCCGTGGCGCCGACATGCCATAGATCACGGCGGGCTCATGGGTGGAATCGGGCGTGAGTAACAGGCCAGCCGACGACAACTGGGCACCCGCCGCCACGGCCGCATCATGTTGCAGGCCGCGTGCGACGACATTCGCGAAGCCAAGCGGGCTTCCCAGAATTTCTACCCTGCCGCCAGCCCGGTCCAGGGATTCAGCCACGAGAGACGGCAGGGGCGATGGAGCGACCCATGTCAGTTGCGCGAACTGGCGCCCCGGCAGGTCTTCTCGCAGGTCGGACTGCGTCAACCACTGCCCGATTGCGGGCAGGCAACTCGAGTCGCAGCCACCGGTCAGTTCCGTAAACCCGGGTTGGCTCTCCGCGATGAATGCCGCTCCAGCATCCTGTGATGATGTGCCGCTTGTCACTACGGCAACGGTCACGGGCCGACAGGGACTCGAGAAAGGAGAAATATAGTGCGCAATATCCCGCGGATCTCTGGCAGCAATATCCGCGCGCGCGTCGCCGCCGTAGCGCACGAGTCCACCGGACAGCCATGAAACGATTTCGGCCATCGTTTCGGCGAGCGGCGCACCCCCGGATGCAGATATGCCGCTCAACAAGGGTGGCAGTCGCGATACCGCCAGCGCTGCGGATAGCGGAGCCAGCAGGATAAATCCACCTTCGGCATCGGGCACGCGATCAGAGTAGCGGACCACTGCGACGTCCAGTTCATCCGTCGCGGAGACCGCGGCGATGATTTCTGCGGCGACCGCTGTCATGCGTGTCGTTTCCGTGGTCAGACCCACTGCCGCCAGGTAGTTCAGGAAATTGCCCGCATAGAATATGTATGGGTCGCCAAGCGGGGTGGCATCCCAGTCTATTTCCGAATCCGGACTCTGGCTCCAGGGGCCGGTTGGACCGTCGGTGGCGAACCATGGACCAGCTTCGCGGCCGTGATGACCGCGGTCACTCCGGCATTCGACGGCATCCGAGCTTTCCACGCTCAACGTACGCCAATGACTTCCCGACGGAAGCCATTGAGCTGCCCGTGAGGACACGAAGTATCCGTAGCGCGCGAGCGCGGCGCGCGCGGCGTCGCATTGCAAACCGCTTTCTCCAGGTGTGGCACTCAGGGCAAGGCCGGCCATCGCCAGGCAGTCGGGCGCCCCGCCTGGTCCGCGGCGCCAGTACACACGCCGTGAATCGCATTGCCGTGCTGCGCCGGCCGCGTAGTCAGTCAGCGGATCGTATGGCTCGGCGAGCCTTATCCGCTCGCCCATCGAGGCGGAAGTATCGATCGCGATGACCAGCAGTGGCCTGATGCTCGCCGGCAATGGCGCCCGGCTGAGCCAGGCTTCATCCGGATCCGCACCGGCAAGGCCTGCGAATCCGAGAATCAGGATCGCCGCTGACTTCAGCAGGAATCGTGACAGGCCGAGGCATTTCATTGGTACGGCACCACGACATAGAAACCCTGCTCAAGCCGCAGCTGTGCATTCCGCGTCGCCTGACCCGTTGACACGATCAGGTAGTGCTGCGCCCGAAGTGCGGAATCCGGTGATCCGATGCTGAATCCAGGGGGAGTCGCGCCATCGCTTTCTATTTCCGTGGTTCGCGTTTCAAAGTGCGCCAGGGTCGCCTCGCCGACGCCGTGCGAAATTGGTCCGGCGGAACTCGCGCCCGCGTGTCCTCGTGCCACCTGCAGGGCATGGGTAATTCCCGCCTCTGCCGCTTCGAGGGCATGGGCAGCGCCTTGCTGATGCCCGGTCAACGCAAGTGCGGTGACCGCCGCGGCGGCCGCCGCAAGGGCCAGCGCGGAGAGTCCGGCCAGCAACACGAGCGCGATGGCGAGTGCGGCACCCCTGGATGCAGGCATCACGGCCAGCCCCGCAGGTTGCGCAGTTCGAATGCGCGGCTGGACAGTTTTTGGCGATGGCGGCTCGATACGGATGGCTCCGTGCGATTCGAATAGGCCAGTGCGGGCCGTTTGATGGCCGGGCTCTCCGCGATATCGCTGCGCACGCGGATCCAGATGCGCACGGCGCGCGGTGTTTCCGGCGTCGGTATTTCAGCCGGGGTGACCCAGCGATCGATGGCATCATCCTGGTCTTCCGGATCGTCGAGCCCGAATTCCACCTGCATGTCTTCGACGCCCGTGACGAGTTCTTCATCCTGAAATGCGGGCCGACCGCCGCCGACCAGCCGCTTGCGTCTAAGTGAAGGCCAGCCACGCTGCGCACTTGAGTCGGCACTGACATAGAAAACGCTGACTTCGAGATCGTGCACGCGTGCAGCGCCGCCAAGACGCATGTTGCCATCCGCCATCAGGCGAGCCGCACGAATATTGGATTCGACCTGCAAGCGACCTGCTTCCGGCAGCGCAGCGGACGAAGACACGTGCCTCAATGCCAGTGTGTCCGAGCCCGCGACGACCCGCGCATTTGGTCCCGCAGCACAGCGCAGTGGAGCGGTTGCATCGATACGGTAGGCGCCGTCGGCCGCCGTGATCACCGAGTTGAGATCGAGAGCCAGCGAATCACCGCAACCACCGCCCACGGCCAAGCCGGGCGCTTCCGCGACACCGGCCGCGCTCGAACCATCGACCGGACTGCCGGGCTTGGCCAACCCGAGGTAACCCGCCAGCTGCAGCTCTTCGGCCAAAATCGCGAATGCGGCATCGGTGGTTTCCTCGAGCCTGGCCACGGCCTCGCTGCTGCGATGCATTGCCCGGCCACGCGCAACAAGCGCCAGCGCCCCTGCGATCGCAATCAACGCGAGCGCCATCGCAATCATCATTTCGACGAGAGTGAGGCCCTTGTTTGGCATCACGTGGTTACCGGAAGCTGGAACCGCTCGGATCCGCCAATGGCCGCTGGCCAGCGGACCGAAATCAGGTATGCGGACACCCGGGGATCCGGAACGCTTACGGTGACCGTAGAGCCTTGGGGCAAGGTCAGCACGGCTTCCGCCGCCCAGGTGATGCGCAGTCGTTCTGCGGCTCGCTCCGGCGCGCAACTGACGGGGTGGCCGGCGCAGGCTGCGTCCGGATCGGTGCCTGCGATCGCCAGGACCGGGAGTTCGTCCGGCCTGCGAATCGCGCGCAACTGGTCCGCGATGGACGCGGCAATCCGGATTGCCGCGCGGCGATTGGCAGATTCGCGTTCCTGCCTGACCGCTTGCAGAAGCATTGCGGTCGAGCCCGCGAGGCCCGCCACCATGACGGCGATCGCAACGAGCGCCTCGGGCAGCGTGAATCCCCGTGCCGGTCGCTCGGTCAGCATTTGAGTTGCCGGTTCGTGGCGTCGCGTTCGCTGATGCGCGGGCGACCGCTGCGGCTCACGATCACCGCGCGCGCGGCGCGACCGCCGCGCCTGTCGCAGATCGTCAGCGTTGCCGGACTTGCGAAACTCGTGCCGGGCTCAAAGTAAATGACCGCTCGATTGGACCTGATCGTCGGCCCATGGTCGGGTTTCGATGACGGAAGGCTGCGGTGGACAGTGCCGTCGGCGCCGACAACCAGCAGGCCCCTGGACCAGTCGTCGCCACCGGAGCAATGCAGCGCATCGATCGTGCCACAAAGCTCGGTAGACTCGCCGCGCGTGGCGGCGAACTGGCGCGCGGCTTGCACCGCATGCATGGCGGTCGTGACAATCGCGTCACGCCGGCTGTCGAGCAGCCATGCACCAAAGCCCGGATAGGCCAGGGTCGCGAGGACCGCCACCAGCGCGAGGGCGGCCAGCAGTTCGAGCAGTGTGTAGCCACGTGGCATGCATCGAGGCTAGCGCGGTTCTGCGCGCGCTCCTTGCTGCAATTGCGCTGTGTTTGAGCGGATTTCTGCCGGAGCGTATATTTGTGCCTCATGGACGCCGCCAGCCCGATACCCCATTCCGACCGCAGGCGCACGGCAGCGCTGCTCACGAGCCACGGAATACACCCGACCGCGCAACGCATCCGCATTGCAGACGTGCTGTTTTCGCGCGAGCAGCACCTGAGCGCCGAACAGGTGATCCGCCTGCTCGCCAGGGATGGGCCGCGCGTGTCGAAGGCAACGGTCTACAACACGCTGAATCTGTTTGCGGACAAGGGCCTTCTGAAGGCGCTCTCGTTCGAACGGGAGCGCGGGGTCTTCGATACCAATACGCAGCCGCATCATCACTTTCACATCGAGGGCAGCGGCGAGCTGATCGACGTGCCTCTGGGCGCGATCGAGTTTGGAAAGCTTCCGGTCCTGCCGCCAGGCACGGAGCCGGTCGGGGTCGAAGTCGTCATCCGGGTTCGGCGCCGGCGCTGACCCGCGGCGTTGCCCGCGGCCAAAGCCTTGCCTATACTTCGCGCCCCCAACGCCGGTGTAGCTCAGCTGGTAGAGCAGTCGCTTCGTAAGCGAGAGGTCGGGGGTTCGATTCCCTCCACCGGCACCACATTCCGCTTGTCCGCTCTCCTTGCCTTGGTCGTGGCGATGCTCGCCGGTACCAGCCAGGCCGCCGGGCCCGATCCAAGGCTCTCTCCCGACGGCGTTCCACAGCGCCTGGTGCTGGCCGTGGATGGCATTCCCTATGGGCTGTTGGCGGAATTGCAGTCGCAAGGCCATTTCGCAAGCTTCCGCCCAGTGGCGCGCATGGTTGCGCCGTTTCCTTCGCTCTCGGATGTGTCTTTTGCCGCCATCGGTGGCAGCGAGCCGCCCGAGGGTTATCAGGTGATGCGCTTCGACCCGTCGCAGAACCGGGTGGTCGGCAACACGCTGTTTTCGCTTTCCAGCAAGGCGCATCCCAACCTGCCAGCAGATTCCAGCAACCATTCGAGTTGGCATCGCATGGTCGGCTACGTCGCTGCCTACCATGTCGCGCTCACCGATATGCGCAGGATCGGCGACGAGGTGCTCGGCAGCCACAAGGCGACATTCGTCGCCTATCTGGAACAAAGCGATGCGGTGCTCCATGTGGAAGGCCGCAAAGGCGCGATCAAGTTCCTGCTCCAGCTCGAACAATTCCTGGCTGACCTGCAGATTCAGGTGCATGAGCGCACGGGCAGGGAGCTGCTGGTGGACATCGTCTCCGACCATGGGTCGACGCTGGTCAAGGGCCGCAATGTCGCACTCGACAAGCAACTGCGCAGCTGCGGTTACCAGCGAAGCCGACAGATCGAACGCGCCGATCAAGTCGCGTATTCGCTGGCTGGCATCATCGGCTCGGTCGCAGTCACCGCCAGGCCCGAGCGCATCGATGACGTCGCGCGTTGCCTGGCCCGGGTCGATGGCGTGGACTTGGTGGCTGTCAATCGCGGCGATCGGGTGGCGATTCTGTCGGCAGCCGGTGGCGAAGCGGAGATCTGGCCGACCATGGGTGGTTCCAGCGAAGCGTTTACCTACCAGAATCTGCGCGGCGACCCGCTGGGCCTGCTTGGCGGCACAAATGCGCCGGCGACGCAGAGTTTCGACCAAGCGGCGTTATTTCGCGCCAGCCTGGATAGCGACTATCCGGATTCGCTGCATCGCATCTGGCGCGCTTTCCACGGCGCCGTGCGTGAACCCAGTCCGATCCTGCTCTCGCTGAGCGACGGTCGCGAGGCCGGCTACGGATGGGTTCGCGCATTCGCGTTGCTGCGCGGCCGCGCAGGCACCCATGGATCACTGACAAAGAGTGCTTCGCTCGGTGTGCTGACATCGAACTGGCGTGATGTCGAAGACGTCGATAGCTGGCAGGCGCATGACGCCTTGTTCGGGCCGGCCACGATGAATGCTGCCCGGCTGAGAAGTGTCGGTTGGTCGCTGGCGGCCGTTTCGCAGAGAGGCCCTTAGTGCCCCGCCTGCCGGGGCTGGCCAGCGGACACATAGCGACATAAGCCCCCGGGGGCGCTGTCAGGCCGAATTCTTGCCTTGCCGGGCCAAGGCAGGTTAAATGCCGTGGGGCGGCCCCCAAGGCCCGCCAATTACAAGCAAAAAACAGCAATTCGTAAGGGGAGATCAATGCGCGGAACCATCCTGATGTGGAGTGGCGACAAGGGCGTCGTGTCGGCCGAAGGGCAACGCTACGACTTCGGCATCAATGAATGGCAAGGCAACACGGCACCGGCGGCGAACCTGACAGTCGATGTTGTCGTCACCAATGGCAGGCTGTCATCCGTGGCGCCAGTCAATGAAGCGGATCTGGCGAAGGAAAAAATGGCGGCGCTGACAGGGCAGGGAAGCAAGGTCGCCAAGGCCGTATTCGAAAATGTCGGCAAGGACGTCGCAATAGCCTACGGCGTGTTCCTGGTCGCGGCGCTGTTCCTGAATGTCATCAGCGCGGGTGGAATCATCGGCATAAGTTTCAAGCTGACCAATCTGCTGAGCGACAACATGGGAATGATGGGCAATGGCAAGGGGACCTTCCTGGTCCTGCTCGCCACGGCGACGATTGCCGTGCCGTATTTCTGGAAGCACAAGTTCGCGCCACTCGCGTTCCTGGGGCCTCTGCTCGTCACGCTGATGGCGTTCTACCCGCTGTGGGAACAACACCAGCAGCAACAGAAGCAGATGGAGGCCATGGGCGAGTTCGGACAGATGATGGGCCAGATGGCCCAGCAGATGGGCGGTGGCGGTGGCGGCGGCGGTATCGGGGATCTGGGCATCGGAGCCTGGGTGGTCATCGCGGCCAGTGCCTACCTGGCGTTCAAGGGAGTCATGCGATTCCTGAGCCGCTCCTAGGGCGTCTCATTTCCATCTTGGGTCGCAGGTTCGTGCCTAAGAACCACGAACCTGCGACCCGGCACCGAAGCGGTAGTCCTTGAACTGCTGGCGCAGTTCCAGCTTCGAAATCTTGCCAGTCGCGGTTAGCGGAATCTTCCCGACGAATACGACATCGTCGGGTATCCACCATTTGGCGACGCGGCCAACCAGCCAGTCGAGCAATTCCTCGCGGGTCGGGGATTCGCCGGGCCGCGGCACGGCGATCAGGAGCGGCCGCTCGTCCCACTTCGGGTGCGGCACGCCGATCACCGCGGCCTGCAGCAATTTTGGATGGCCGGCCGCGACGCACTCCAGATCGATCGAGCTGATCCATTCGCCGCCGGACTTGATGACGTCCTTGGCCCGGTCCGTGATCTGCACCGTGCCGTCCTCGCTCAGGTTGGCGACATCGCCGGTCGCGAACCAGCCGTCCTCGTCATGCGCCGCGCTTTTTTCGTTCAGATTGAAGTAATCACTGCAGACCCACGGGCCGCGGACCTTCAGCATGCCTGAGCTCTTGCCGTCCCAGGGGAGTTCATGCCCCGCATCGTCCACGATCTTCATCTCGACGCCGAACGGAGGGCGCCCCGGCCGCGAGCGGAATGCATCCTGCTCGGCCGCGCTCATCTGCTCATAACGCAGTGGTTTCGAGTTCGTGCTGCCCAGCGGGCTCATCTCGGTCATGCCCCAGGCATGGATGGTCCACACGCCATGACGGTCGCGGAATTCGTTCATGATGGACAGCGGGCAGGCCGAGCCGCCGACCAGCACCTGTTGCAGCGATTCGAGCACGATATCGTGCTCGCGCGTGTAGGCGAGCAGCTGTTGCCAGACAGTCGGTACGCCGGCTGCCAGCGTCACCTTCTCCTCGTTGATCAGCGCAGCGAGCGTCTCGCCGTCGCCCATCTTCGGCCCTGGGAATACGAGCTTCGCGCCGACCATCGGAGCGCTGTAAGGCAGGCCCCAGGCATTCGCATGGAACATCGGCACGACGGCGAGCACCGTGTCGGCGCGGCCGAAGCCCATCGTGTCCACCAGTGCCGAGCCATAGCTGTGCAGCACCGTGGAACGGTGGTCAAACAGCACGCCCTTCGGATGGCCGGTGGTTCCGGAGGTGTAGCACAGCGCGCTCGCCGTGCGTTCATCGAGCTCGGGCCAGTCGAAGGTATCGGGCTCGTCGGAGATCAAGGCCTCATAGGAGTCGTTGCTGAGCACGATGACGCGCTCGACGGTCGTGAGCGACGGCTTCAGCTTTTCGACCAGGGGCACGAGGGTCAGGTCGGCGAACAGCATGCGGTCGCCGGCGTGATTGATGATGTAGGTGAGCTGATCCGGATAAAGGCGTGGATTCACCGTGTGCAGGATTGCGCCGATGCAGGACACGGCGTAGTACAGCTCGAGGTGACGATGGTCATTCCATGCGATCGTCCCGATGCGGTCGCCCGGCTGTACGCCGGCCCTGGTCAGCGCGTTTGCGAGCTTGCGGGCGCGGCGGAATACATCGCCAAGTGTGCAGCGGTTGCGAGGATCCTCGGCGGTGACCGAGACGACTTCGGTCTTCCCGTTGACCCGTTCTGCGTGCCGCATGATCCCGGTGATCAGGAGCGGCGTCTGCATCATGAGACCGAGCATTACTTCATCGTCGGCATCGTGAATTCGGCGCCCCTGGAGTCGGTGGGCCAGCGCGCCGTCACGGTCTTGAGCCGCGTGTAGAAGCGCACGCCATCCGGTCCGTGCATGTGCAGGGGACCGAACAGCGAGCGTTTCCAGCCGCCAAAGCTGTGAAATGCCATGGGTACGGGAATCGGGACGTTGATGCCCACCATGCCTGCCGAAACACGACGGCAAAATTCACGGGCAGCGCCACCATCACGGGTGAATATCGCCGTGCCATTCCCGTACTCGTGGCGATCCACCAGCTCGAGCGCCGCGTCGAGATCAGGCACGCGCACGACCACGAGCACCGGGCCAAATATCTCCTCGCGGTAGATTCGCATCGCTGGGGTCACCGCGTCGAACAGGACGGGTCCCATGAAGAAGCCGCGCTCGTGGCCGGCGACCTTGTGCGTACGGCCGTCCACGACGAGCTTTGCGCCTTCCTGCACGCCGGTCGTCACATATCCGAGCACGCGGTCGAGATGCTCCCGTGTCACCAGCGGGCCCATGTCGGCGCCCTCGGCTGTACCTGGCAGCACGCGGATCGCGGCGAGTTCCTTCTTGAGCGCCTCGATAAGCCGGTCTCCGGCATCGCCGACGGCGACCGCGACCGAGATCGCCATGCAGCGCTCGCCGGCGGAACCGTAGGCGGCACCTGTCAGCGCATGGGCTGCACCTGCGGGATCCGCATCCGGCATCACGACCATGTGGTTCTTCGCACCACCCAGCGCCTGCACGCGCTTGCCATGATTGGAGCCGGTCCGGAACACATGCTCGGCGACCGGCGTCGAGCCGACGAAGCTGATCGCATCCACGCCCGGATCGGCCAGCAGCGTGTCCACGGCCTCGCGATCCCCATTGACGACATTCAGCACGCCGGGTGGCGCGCCGGCCTCGGTCAGGAGTTCCGCCAGGCGCAGCGGGCAGCCGGGGTCCTTCTCGGAGGGCTTCAGCACGAATGTGTTGCCGCAGGCGATGGCGATCGGGAACATCCACATCGGCACCATCGCCGGGAAGTTGAAGGGCGTGATGCCCGCGCAGACTCCGACCGGCTGGCGCAGGGACCAGCTGTCAATGCCACGCCCGACGGCATCGCTGTATTCGCCCTTCAGCAAATGCGGGATGCCGCAGGCGAATTCGACGATCTCCAGGCCGCGCGTAACTTCGCCACGTGCATCCGCGAGCACCTTGCCGTGCTCGCGCGTCAGGATCCCGGCGATTTCCTCGGAATGCCGCTCGATCAGGTCGCGGAAGCGGAACAACACGCGTGCGCGTCGCAGCGCAGGCGTATCGGACCAATCCGGCAGCGCTGCGCGGGCGGCGGCGACGGCAATGCGGGTCTCGCCCGCCGAGGCGAGCGCAACCTGCGTCGTCGCGACGCCAAGCGCCGGATTGAACACGGGTGCGGAGCGTCCGCTGGCACCCACGACGCGCCGGCCACCAATGTAATGACCGAATTGTTCCGGTTTTCCTGTCATGGTCACCGCCCACTGTCGTCATTCGGCGTCGATACCCGCTGGATTGTCGCGCGATCTGCCGCCATAGTCACATCATTGCGTTCTCCCGGCAGGAGTGAGCCATGTTCCAGCGAGTCTTTGTGCTAATGGCCCTGTTGGCCGCGGCCGGCTGCCCGCGGACCGAGCCCACGGAAATGGCGCCCGCCAATGCACACACTGTCCAGGCCGTTCTCGAAACCCCGCCAGTCGCATCCTCGGGCGATGCAGCGGACGATCCCGTGATCTGGGTCCACCCGACCGATCCCTTGTTGAGCCTGGTCATTGGGACAGACAAAGACAAGGGTCTCAACGTCTATGACCTCGAAGGGCGGCTGTTGCAGGAGTTGCCTGACGGACGCCTGAACAATGTGGATCTGCGCGACGATTTCATGCTGGGAGGACTCGGCGTGACCGTGATTGCCGCGAGCAATCGCAGCAACGACAGCATCGCGCTCTACCTGCTGAACCCGGCGACGCGCCAGCTCACCAGCGCCGGGCCAGCGGTGCCGACCGGACTCGGGGATCCCGACGGCCTCTGCATGTACGAGAGCGCGGTGACCGGCGCTTTTTTCGTGTTCGTCGACGACTCCGGCGTCGGCGCATTCCAGCAGTGGCAACTAAGCGATGACGGTGGCCAGCTCGGAGCGGAACTGGTGCGTGAATTCAACGTCGGCGGCCCCGCCGAGGGCTGCGCAGCGGACGACGAACTCGGGTATCTGTATGTAGCCGAGGAGGGCGGCGCCCTCTGGCGATATTCCGCCGAGCCCGGCGGCGGCGCGACGCGAACGGAGATCGACCGCGTGGGCGGAGCCAATGGACTCAAGGCGGATCTCGAAGGCGTCACGATCTGGTACGGCCCGGGTGGCAGCGGCTACGTGGTGTTGTCGAATCAGGGCGCGAGCAACTTCGCTATTTACCGGCGCGAAGGCGCGAACGCGTTCGTCGGCATTTTCTATATCGTGGCCGATGCCGCCAGGGGCATCGATGGCGTTTCCGATACTGACGGTATTGACGTCACGAGCCGGCCATTGGGTCCGCAATTCCCGAGCGGCCTGCTGGTCGTCCAGGACGGCCTGAATCTGGATCCTTCCGAGCACCAGGACTTCAAGTACATATCCTGGCAGGCCATCGAATTGGCGCTCGGGCTGCCCGGCAGCTGAGGGACGCGTCGCCGGGTGGCCGCATGCCGATCCACCGGCGGTGCCGCCTGCGCGGCGGTTCCGGTAAGCTGCGCCGCGGAATGTCGCTACCATCGCAGATCCACAAGGCACGCGGCCCACGTCCCCGGCGCCGCTCGGTCGACTCCGAGTATCGCGTGCCCTTCAAACGCCTACCCGCATGGCTGTGGGCGCTGTCGTCGCTGCCATTGCCGGTCTGGTATGCCATTGCGGCAATCTGCGCATGGCTCGCGGAATACGTGGCGCGCAACCGGCTTGAAATCATCGACATGCAGCTCGCCGCCTGTTTTCCGGACCGTGATGCCGACTGGGTCCGGGCCACGCGGCACGCCTTCTACCGGAGCTTCGGCAGCGTGGCGGCAGAGATCGTCAAAGCGGCGACGATTGCGCCGAACGAGATCGACAGGCGCGTGACGCTCGACAGTTCGGAGGCGGCTCGCGAAGCGCTCGATTCCGGCCAGTCGATCATTGTTGTCACGTCTCACAACTGCAATTGGGAATGGACCCTGCTCAAGCTCTCGATCGGCATGGGTCACCCGATTCACGCCGCCTACAAGCCGCTGAGAGGACGGTTCGGTGACCGCCTGATGCTGACCATCCGCTCGCGCTTCGGAGCCGAAATGATTCCGGCGCGCAAGCTCTTGATGCGCGTGCTGCGTTACCGCGGCCCGGCGCGCATCGTCGCAATCGTGGCCGATCAGGCCCCGACGTCATCGGCGGTGCGCTACTTCACGCGATTCATGGGGCTCGACACCGCGTTCTTCATCGGGCCGGAGGTAATTGCGCGCGGAGCCCGCCTGCCGGTCTGGTATCTGGCGATGCGGCGCGTGGCGCGTGGCCGCTACCGAGTGGAGTTTGTGCCGTTGGCCGCCGCCGGCGAGGAGCTGGCGCCGGGTGAGCTGATCGAACGCTACGCAACCGCCGTCGAAGCGCTCACCCGTGAATGCCCGCCGGAATGGCTGTGGAACTACCGGCGCTGGAAAGTCCAGCGCGACGCGCAAGGCAACCCGCACGTCGTCAAGTCGGGAAAAATCGTTCCCCCGGGCTGATCGCCCGCAATGCGCCTGTGCGAGTGTGCGAGGAGGTGACGAGATTATAGCAAATACATGTGCTTACCTTGCATTCCTCAGGGTTTCTGACAAAATGCGGCGCAAGTACCTGTGGGGCGGGAAGGCCTGAACCGTTAACTGGTTCCTACGGTGGGCAAAACCCAAGCTGACAGACTGCAGGGAATTCAGGGGAATCCAATCCGGGTACCTACGGTGCAAGGCGAATCGTTTCCCGAGTTCACCGCTTCGGACATCCTGTCGCCGAAGTTGTGGCAGCAGCGGGCAGAACGCCCGCCGCTCGGGATTGACATCACCTGCACCAAGGTCGCGGTCGACTTCCAGAACATCAGCGCCGGCAATGCCGATGCGGTGATCCGCCTGAACCTCGACGTCCTGCGCGAGGCGACCAATACCGACGCGGTTTTCCTGGCACTGCTCGACGGTCATGGCGAGCGCATCGACTCGCTCGCAACCTCCAAGGGGCCATTCGCCCAATGCCGGCCCGAAGTGCTGAAGGGCGAGCACCTGGAGGCGCTGCCCTGGATCCGTTCCCGGCTCGAACATGTCCGCATCCTCGAGATCCGCGATACCGTCGGCGTGCGTCCCGAGCAGGCGAGCGACGCCGCCCGGCTTGCCGGTCTCGACATCCGTTCGCTGCTCCTGATCGCGTTCGCGGTACAGGGAACCGTGCGCGGATTTCTCGCATTCGCCTCGTCCACGCCGCGCGACGGCTGGGACGTCAATCTGCACCTGCTGCTGAAGCTGGTGGGCACGAGTCTCGCCACCGGCCTCGAGAAGATCTCGCTGGCCGACCGCCTGGCCGACGTGCAGGAGCGCCAGGAAATGGCGCTGCCTTGCGCGAATGACGGGCTCTGGGATTACGATGCCCAGGGAAACCGCACCTGGTTCTCGCCGCGCTGGAAAGCCATGCTCGGCTTCGCCGAAGATGACGTCATCACGTCCCCGGACTGGCACCGCATGGTGCACCCGGAAGATCTCGCGCGCGTCTCTGCGTCGATGCGCGATCACATTGCCGGCAAGACGCCGATGTTCGAGAGCGTGCACCGTCTCAAGCACACGGATGGCGAATGGCGCTGGGTCGTCGGGCGGGCCCGCGCGCGCGTCGACGACCAGGGGCGCCTGCGCAGGTTGATCGGCGTCGAACTCGACATCACCGAGCGAAAACTTTATGAGGAAGCGCTGTTCCGCGAAAAGGAAAGCGCCCAGATCACGCTGCAGTCGATCGGAGACGGCGTGATCACCTGCGACGCGCACGGCCGGGTCGAGTACCTGAACCCTGTCGCCGAGGAGCTGACCGGCTGGCGACTCGAGGACAGCCTGGGCCGCACCATCGACGAGATCTTCAGGGCATTCCATGAGGAAACCTGCGAGCCTCTGGAGAATCCGCTCGCGGTCGCGGTGCGGCGCATCCGTTCCATCAAGTCGGTGCGGCCGATGCTGCTGATCCGCCGCGACGGTAATGAGTTGTACATCGAAAGCACTGCCTCGCCGATCCGCGACGGCAGCGGCACGGTTACCGGCGGCGTGCTCGTGTTCCATGACGTGTCGGAATCGCGCGAGCTGAACCGCCGGCTGTCGTATCACGCGAGTCATGACGTGCTGACCGGCCTCGTGAACAGGCGCGAATTCGAGACGCGGCTGGAGAGGGCGCTGAAGAGCGCCAAGGCGCGCGAGACCTCGTACGCGCTGTGCTACATCGACATCGACCAGTTCAAGATCGTCAATGACACCTGCGGTCACAGCGCGGGCGACGCGCTGCTCGGGCAGGTCGGCGCGCTGCTGAAATCGAAGGTGCGCTGGCGCGACACGCTGGCGCGTCTGGGCGGCGACGAGTTCGGCGTGCTGCTGGAAAGCTGCTCGCTGGAAGAAGCGCTGCGGACTGCCGAGACCCTGCGCGAGTCGATCCGCAACTTCCGCTACACCTGGGAAGACCGCACATTCCGCCTCGGCGCATCGCTCGGGGTGGTGCCGATCACCGCCGAGAACGAGGACGTGGCTTCGGTCCTGTCGGCAGCGGACTCCGCCTGCGGAGCGGCCAAGGAATCGGGACGTAACCGCGTGCATTGCTTCGAGGAAAACGACATCGACCTGATGCGGCGCCGCCGCGAGATGCAATGGGCCGCGCGGATCAACAACGCGCTCGAGGAGTCGCGCTTCGAGCTGTTCCGCATGACGATCCAGCCGCTGCAGGTCGAGGACGCCGGCGAGCATTTCGAGCTGCTGCTCAGGATGCGGGACGAGAGCGGCAAGATCGTCGCTCCGGACCAGTTCATCGCGGCCGCCGAGCGTTATGGCATCACGCCCTCCATCGACCGCTGGGTCATCGACAGCGCATTCCGGTGGCTGGTTTCCGAAGCCGACGAACGCCGGCGCCTGACGATGTGCTCCATCAATCTGTCCGGCCAGAGCCTCGGCGACGACAAGTTTCTGCCATTCGTGATCGAACAGTTCCACAGGAGCGGCATTGACGGCAGCAAGATCTGCTTCGAGATCACGGAAACGGCGGCGATTGCCAATTTCTCACAGGCCAGCCGCTTCATCCAGGCGCTGAAGGAACTCGGCTGCAAGTTCGCGCTGGACGATTTCGGCACCGGGCTGTCTTCATTCGGCTACCTGAAGCATTTCCCGGTGGATTTCCTGAAGATTGACGGCAGCTTCGTCAAGGGGCTGCTGCACGACCCGATCGACCGCGAGATGGTGCGTTCGATCAACGAAATCGGCCACCTGACCGGCAAGAAGACGATCGCCGAATGGGCCGAGAATGCCGAGATCGTCGAGGTGCTGCGCGGCCTCGGCGTCGACTATGCCCAGGGCTACGGCATCTCGCAGCCGCAGCGGGTGCAGAGGGCCGCGATCGCGTAGCGCGTCGACGCCGAGTTCCGGACCTTTCCCTCCTAAGGTCAGAAAAGTTACTGCGACCGTTTCGGAGAACGTCGATCCGCCGTTTACAGCGGATCATGGCCCACCGGCGGAAGCGGCGTGCGGGGGCTGCATCGGTCTCAGCAGTCGGGGCGCGTGCACGACTGCGGGCGTCGCTATTCTGATTCGCGAACTCCTCGACGTTCGCGACTCGCGGCGGCGTACGCGGCATTCGGTGCAGCGCGGCGCGGCCGGGAAGCGAAATGGGAGCGCAACGGCACGCCGACGCTGTCCGCGACGCAGACTCAGGGCGCCCGCAATCCAGGCAAAGGGGGAATCGGGGCGGCGAACCCCCGGTTCGCCGGCTACGTGGCACTTGGCGCTGACAGACAAGCTGACAAAGAAGCTTCTTATCCGTCCTGTTCGCATTGCGTCCGGCAGCCACTCGAAGCTTTCCGGCTCGCTGAGATGCATGATGCGCAAGCCGGGAGCTACCTAATCCGCTCCTCTTGAATACCCTTGGCTTTTCGATCGCATGCAACTGCGCCGTCGCCCGGTACAGGCTTCTCGCCGACGATGAAAGCCTTGAAACCGCGCATCCTTTCCTTCTGCACGCCGCGCGGGCAAGCTTCGTGGGCGCGCGACCACGTGCAGGCAGCCACTTCTCACGATGTTTCATTGCAGACTTACGCGAGCATGACGGCTGGTGTCAGGCACCGCTGTGGTAGCGCTCAAGCAGGGCGGCGTCGGCCCTTGACCAGCGCTGCCCCGCGAGGGCTTGCGCGCGTCGCATGGCTTGGGTGGCGCCGATTGCGTCCTGGCGCGCGAACGCCCACGCGGCGCGCAGGCGCATCAGATCGTAGGACTCCGGCGCGTCAACCAGGGTCCCCATCAGGGGCTCCGCCGCGAAGATTTCGTTCGTGTCGAGATACGCTTGCGCCAGGTCGATCGAGGCGGTCATCGTCTCGCCCTGATGTCCCACGGCACGCGCCCGCTCGAGCGCCTCACGCAAGCGCTTGATACGCATGGCCCGGTCGCCGCGATCTGCGGCAATTCGCGCCGACAGGTTCAACGCCTCAATCTCGACGATATCCAGCTTCTCGTTCCTGGCTGCCGCCAGGATCACTCCGGCGGCGCGCTCGGCCGCGTCGAATCTGCCGCGTTGACGTTCGATATCGGCCAGCCTGGCCGACAGCTGCAGGTAATACGAACGATTGCCGAGCTCTGAGAAAATGTCGACTGCCGCCGTCAGGTCGCGTTGCGCCGCGTCCAGCTTCCCGCTCGCGAGGTAAAGGTCGCCACGATCTCCGAGCGTCACCGCCTCGAAAAACCGGTCGCGGCCCTCGCGCGCAATCGCGAGCGCGCTTTCGAATCGCGGCAATGCCGCATCGAATTCGCCGCGCGCCAGGTGGACCATGCCGAGCATGTCATCGACTCGTCCGAGGCCCTGCCGGTCGCCCAATTGCTCGCGAATCTCGCGTGACGCCTTGTGCAGCGCCTCGGCGTCGCCAAGCTGCCCCTGCTCGCGCTTCAGCAGGCCCTGGTTGTTAAGCATCATCGCTTCGTTGCGCCGGTCGCCGACCTGCCGAAAAGTCTCTATCGCCCGTGCATAATTGCGATCGGCGTCCTCGAGCTGGCCTTCGTCGATGGCGATATTCGCCAGTGCCGCGTACAGATTCCCGGGAATGATCGATCGCCTGGCCTCCTGAAAATAGCTCAGTGCGCGCAACAGGTGCTCGCGCGCCAGGACGAACTGGCTGCGGTCCTCGGCAATGAAGGCGCGATTGACTAGGATTAGGCCCACCAGATCCGGGTCCGCCAGCTCGCGCGCAAGTGTTTCCGCTTCTGCGTAGGTGCGGTCCGATTCCTCCAGTCGGCCGGTGCGATTCAGTACGATGCCTAGCCGCAGCAGCGCCGTTGCCTTCAGGTTGCGAGTCGCAGGCGCTGCCGGATCTCGCTTGCCGATGTCCTGGAGCACTTCGCGCAACACCCGCTCCGCCTCCTCGGCTTGACCGAGAATTCGTGCGCAGGATGCGTAGGCAATCTTGGGTTCGAGCAGTTGCGGCTGCTGGATTATCGCCGCGGCGAAAAGAGCCTGTGCGTCAGCGCAGCGTCCTTCCAGTTCGAGTGCGCGGCCGCGAGCGTAGGATTCATTGACGTACGGGTCGTCGGATATGGCGCCGGCGGCGCGCGGCGAAGGCTGTGCGTTCTGGACTTTCAATGCAATGCGCTCAGCCGCGTCGCGAGCGAGTTGCAGCAGGTTCTGGCCCGTGAACAGTGCATCGTCGTGCCCGCGGTCTACGCCGCTCACGGACACGCGAATCCGGTAGACGTTCCCGTCGCGCTCGAGGCGCGCGGACAGCAGGTGGGTGGCGCCGTGAGCCTGACGAAGAGTCTGGCGCAGCCAGTCAGCGCCGAGCGCCTCGCCCCCGCTTGCCTGCACGCTGGCGAGTCGCGCGACATTGCCGTCGTCGACGACACGCAAGCTCGACTTGCGCAGACTTTCGGCCATCACGCTCATGAGCCCGAGCCGCGTCCAGTCGAGCTCGCTATCGCCGGTTCCGTTCTCGATCGGGAGCACCGCGATTCGGGCCGGGCTGGGGACCGCGGTCTGCACGCCAAAGCGGAATGACCCGTAACCGATCACCAGCGTCAGAGCTGCGACGGCAATCCAGACAGGCCAGCGCCAAAGTGTATTCCTTGGTGCCGTCGTTGTGTCCGTCAGCGGTTGCTGCGTTGCGGCATGCACGGCAGCAGGCTCGGGCAGCAGCTCGGGTTCCGCCAACTCGGCGACGAACCGATACCCATGGCCGTGAACCGTTCGGATGACCGACTGACGATCGGAGTCGTCGCCGACGGCAAGACGCGCCCGTTGCACTGCCTTCGTCAGCGATGCTTCGGTCACGATGACGTTGGGCCAGATGGCGGCCTGCAACTCGTCCTTGTCGACTGCGCGATCGCGATGCTCGACCAGGTAGGCGAGCAGATCGAATGCCTTGGGCTGCAGTTCGATCGACAGCCGATCGCGATGCAGCGAGCGCCGCCCGATATCCAGCAGGCAGCCGGCGAAGCGATAAACGCGTGCTGCGTCCGTGTTCGCGCGGTCGCTCATCAGGGCAATTACCGCAGGTCAGAGAAGGGTCAGCCAATGATCCGGAGACGGTCGGGACTTGTAAAGACGCATGTCGGAGCATGGCGTCCTCCGATTCGGGATGCGGTTTTCGCCACACTTTCAAGGAGTTAGCCCATGTCCAACGCCGTTCATCAAACATTCTTTGGCGCCTATGGCGGCGTGGCGCTTGCGATCCTGCTCAGCGTGCTGGGAGCCGCGGCGGACGCATTGCTCAAGGCCGCCAGTAACCAGCCGCAGCCGTTCCTTAATATCTGGTTCGTTCTGGGGTCGCTCACCACCATTTCCTTTGCGCTCGGCTGGGTCTTCCTGATGCAGGTCATGAAGCTCGGCACGGCGGGAGTCCTCTATGCCGTTTCAAGCAGCCTGTTGCTCGTCGCCATCGGTTACCTGGTATTCGGCGAACGCTTGAGCACGGCGGAAGTCACCGGCGTCGTGATGGCAGTCGGCTCATTGATGTTGCTCGGGCGCCTGATCTGATTTCAATGTATCTGTAGCGCAACTTCAATGGGCTGCTTGGCCTGGGCGTCGACTACGCCCAGGGCTACGGGTTCACGCAGCCGCAGCGCGCGCAGCGCGCCGCTATTGCCTAGAAAGGCACCCCGTGCGTGGCGCCCGCCATGCACATCAGCATCGGAATCGACAGCATGGTATTTGTCCGCGACGCGGTGAATGCGATCTTGCGCGCCGCGGCCTTCTGTTCGTCGGTCGCCGCTACGATGCCGAGAATCTTCTTCTGGTTCGGCCAGATCAGCACCCAGACATTGAACAGCATGATCGTTCCGAGCCAGGCGCCGGTTCCGATGACGAACTGGTAGGTGTTGAATTCATCGCCGGCGAACCCGAGCGAGAATGCACCCGCGAAATTGGCGCCCCGCAGCAGGTACCACGCACCGGTCAGCCAGGTTGCCAGCGCCGACCAGCGGAACCACAGGAGCGCACGCGGCACGACATACTTCGCGATGCCGGCACCACCGGGACCGCCCTTGTCGGCGGCGGCGTCGGCCAGGGCCGGAACCTGCACCGCGTTGAAGTAGTAGAGGATTCCGATCCAGGTGATCCCGGAGACGATGTGCAGCCAGCGTGCCAGGCCGAGTTCGTTCCAGCCGCCTTCGACGGCAAGTACTGCAAACAGGGTCGCCAGCACGAAACCGGTGACTACCGTGCCCGTGACGCTCTTGAGAGGATTCATCTGTGCCCCCTGGTGTCATTGAAGAATAGGGCAGCGTACCCCATAATTCAACGCGTTAGCGGAAGCTTGCCCGTGAATGGGATTGGCCAGCCCGGCTCCAGGGCAGCTTTCAGACATGATCGATCGCGGCCCCAACTCGCCCTGCCTGAATATCTGCTCGCTGGACGAGCGTGGCGTCTGCCGAGGATGCTTCCGGACGATTACCGAAATCGCCGGCTGGACAGGCATGAAGGCCGGTGAGCAGTGGGACGTGATACGGAGAGCAGCGGACCGCCGCGGCGAATCGGAGCCCAATCGGAGCACATGATGAGCGAAACCGACATGACCCTGCGGATCAAGGAACAGCTGGACGCGGCACCGGTGGTGCTGTTCATGAAAGGCACGCCGGACTTCCCGCAGTGCGGCTTTTCCGCGCAGACTGCGGCGGCACTCCACGCGCTCAAGGCCCAGTACCGCCACGTCAACATATTCGAGGAGCCAGAACTGCGCGAGGCGCTGAAGGCCTACTCGAACTGGCCCACTTATCCCCAGCTTTACGTCAAGGGCGAGCTGGTCGGCGGCTGCGATATCGTCGTCGAGATGTATCGCTCCGGCGAATTGCAGTCGCTGCTGAAGGAAGCCGGCGCGATTACCTGAAGCCTTCTTGCGCGCATCACTCCGGGGCAGGCTCCAGCATCGGATTCGACGGTCCCTCGTCTGTGGTGTCCTTCAGGCGCCGCACCGCAGATTCGTAGAGCGGCTGGAACTGGTTGCAGACGGCGCAAAAGAGCTCCGCGGTCCGCTCCGCGTCATACGCTGCCGAGTGCGCTTCCTCCGAATTCCAGTCGAGACCCGCCGCGAGCACTGCACGCGACAGCACGGTCTGCCCGTAGGCGACACCGGCCAGCGTGGCCGTATCGAAGCACGAAAATGGATGGAACGGGTTGCGCTTGATGCCGGCGCGGGCCGCGGCGGCGTTCAGGAAGCCGAGGTCGAATGAAGCATTGTGGCCGACCAGGATCGCGCGAGTGCAGTCCTCTGCGCGGATCAAGCGGCGCACCTCCGTGAATATCGCACCGAGTGCGTCGCCCTCCGTTGCGGCGATCCGCAATGGATGCCAGGGATCGATGCCATTGACCGCGAGCGAAGCCGGGTCGAGGCGGCCGCCCTCGAATGGCCGGACATGTTCGCGGATCGTCAATTCGCGGACCAGCCGGCCTTCGCCATTGACCCGCAACAGAACGGCGGCTATCTCGAGCAGCGCATCCGTGGCCGAATTGAAGCCGCCGGTCTCGACATCCACCACGACCGGCAGGAAGCCGCGGAATCGATCGCGCATCATGATCGTCGATGCGTTCATGCGCCGCCAACTGCAGGCGCTTGCTTCCAGGATAATTTCTCGCCGGCGAAGAATGGCACGAGGTCGGCGGACCCGAATGGGTAGCGCGTAGGGACGCTCCAGGACTCGCGCAGGAGCGTGACCTTGCCCTTGTTGCGCGGCAGGCCATAAAAGTCCGCCCCATGGTGGCTCGCAAAGCCCTCCAGCCGGGCGAGGGCGCCAGCCTGCTCGAATGCCTGTGCGTAGAGCTCGATCGCAGCGTGCGCGGAGAATATTCCCGCGCAGCCGCAGGCGGATTCCTTGCCATCACGCGGGTGGGGCGCGCTGTCCGTGCCAAGGAAGAATCGCGTGTTACCGCCGGTCGCCGCGGCGACGAGGGCCTCGCGGTCGCGCTCGCGCTTCAGCAGTGGAAGGCAATAGAGGTGCGGCCGCAGGCCGCCCTCGAACATGGCGCCACGATTCAGCAGTAGGTGCTGCGGAGTAATGGTGGCTGCCACACGATGATCCTGCGCGCGCACGAACTCGACGCCCGCCGCCGTCGTGACATGCTCGAGCACGATGCGGAGCTTCGGATATCGCTTCACCAGCCTGGCCAACTCGTGCTCGATGAATAGGGCTTCACGGTCGTAGGGATCGACTCCGGCGCCAGTCGCCTCGCCATGCAGTTGCAGGACGACGTCGAGTTCCTCCATGCGCGCAAGCACGGCATGACAGCGGGCCAGTGAAGTGACGCCGGCATCCGAATGGGTCGTGGCGCCGGCCGGATAGTACTTGACGCCGCAGACGAATTTGCTTGCCTTGGCCCGGTCGACTTCCGCCGGCTGCGTGTCGTCGGTCAGGTACAGCGTCATCAGCGGCTCGAATCCGGCCGCGGCCGGCAACGCGCCCAGGATGCGGTCCCGATAGCGGCTGGCTGACTCCACGGTCGTGACGGCTGGCTTCAGATTGGGCATGACGACGGCGCGGCCAAATTGCCGGGCGCTGAATCCGACCACGGCCGCGAGTGCTTCGCCGTCCCGCAGGTGCAGGTGCCAGTCATCCGGTCGAGTGATCGTCAACGTGTTCGTCTGGCTCGGCAACGGAATGCAACCTTGACCCGCGGGTACTGCAGCAAGGATCATATCGGGCCGGCCGCCGGCGTGGGAGATGAGCTGATGGCTGACGGCCCGCAGTCAGATGACCTCGACCCGCTCGAAACCCAGGAGTGGCTCGAGTCGATCGACTCGGTGCTCAAGGTCCACGGGCCGCTCCGCGCGCATTTCCTGCTCGATCGGCTCATCGACCACGCGCGCCGCTCGGGCGCCTACCTGCCATTCAAGGCGAATACCGCCTACCTCAACACGATCCCGGTTGCGCGCGAAAAGCCGTATCCGGGTGACCGCGCACTGGAGCGCCGCATCGAGGCGCTGATTCGATGGAATGCCATGGCGATGGTCGTGCACGCGAATCGCGTGAGCTCTGAATATGGCGGCCACATCGCGACTTATGCATCGTCGGCAACGCTGTATGAGGTCGGTTTCAATCATTTCTGGCGCGCACCCACGGATCATCACCGTGGCGACATGATCTTTGTCCAAGGTCACTCGAGCCCGGGCTTGTATGCGCGCGCCTATCTCGAGGGCCGGTTGAGCGAGGAGCAGCTGCGGCATTTCCGCCAGGAAGTGGCGGGCGACGGGCTCTCTTCGTACCCGCACCCCTGGCTGATGCCGGAGTTCTGGCAATTCCCTACCGTGTCGATGGGTCTCGGACCGCTCCAGGCGATCATGCAGGCCCGCTTCATCCGTTACCTCGAGCATCGCGAGCTGGTCGAGTCTTCCGACCAGAAGGTCTGGTGCTTCCTGGGAGACGGCGAGATGGACGAGCCGGAATCGATGGGCGCGCTCACGATGCCGGTGCGCGAGAAGCTCGACAACCTGGTGTTCGTGATCAACTGCAACCTGCAGCGCCTGGACGGGCCGGTTCGCGGCAATGGGAAGATCATCCAGGAGCTCGAGGCTGCGTTCCTGGGCGCGGGCTGGAATGTCGTCAAGGTCGTCTGGGGCAACCGCTGGGACCCGTTGCTGGCGCGAGACATGTCGGGCCTGCTTCGCAAGCGGATGGAAGAGGCCGTCGACGGCGAGTACCAGAATTTCAAGGCCAAGGGCGGCGCCTACACGCGCGAGCATTTCTTCGGCAAGTATCCGGAACTCCAGGAAGCCGTCGCGAACATGTCGGACGAGGAGATTTCGCTGCTGAACCGGGGCGGCCACGATTCGCGCAAGGTCTGGAATGCCTACGCTGCCGCCGTTGCCCACAAGGGCCGGCCGACGGTGATCCTCGCGAAGACCGTCAAGGGTTATGGCATGGGCAAGGCCGGTGAAGCGTTGAATGTCACGCACCAGCAGAAGAAGCTGGACGATGAAGCGCTGAAGGCATTCCGGGATCGCTTCAACATCCCGATCTCGGACGAGGAAATCGCCCGGCTGCCGTTCTTCAGGCCGGCTGATGCCAGCCCGGAGATGCAGTACCTCCGGAGTCACCGCAAGTCGCTGGGTGGTCACTTGCCGGTCCGGCGCGTCACCGCGCCGCCGCTCGCCGTCCCGGCGCTCGCGGCATTCAAGTCGCTGCTGGACGGCAGCGGCGGCCGCGAGATCTCGACGACGATGGCATTCGTCAGGATCCTGACCCAGTTGCTGAAGGACAAGAACGTCGGCTCGCACGTCGTGCCGATCATTCCGGACGAGGCCCGCACCTTTGGCATGGAGGGCCTGTTCCGCCAGGTGGGCATCTATTCGTCGGTCGGCCAGCTGTACACGCCGCAGGATGCGGACCAGCTGATGTATTACCGCGAGGATCGCAAGGGCCAGATCCTCGAGGAAGGCATCAATGAGGCCGGCGCATTCTGTTCCTGGATGGCGGGCGGCACGGCCTATGCGAATCACGGGATCAATATGATCCCGATGTATATCTTCTATTCGATGTTCGGATTCCAGCGCATCGGCGATTTCGCCTGGGCCGCCGGCGACATGCAGGCGCGCGGATTCCTGATAGGTGCGACGGCGGGCCGTACCACACTTGCGGGTGAGGGGCTGCAGCACCAGGATGGTCATAGCCATCTGCTGGCATCGACGATCCCGAATTGCGTCGCCTACGACCCCTGCTATGCATACGAACTCGCGATCATCATGCAGGACGGACTCCGGCGGATGTACGCGGAGCAGGAAAGCGTCTTCTACTACGTGACCTGTATGAATGAGAATTACGTCCAGCCGCCGATGCCGAAGGGCGTCGAACAGGGCGTGCTGCGCGGCATGTACCTGCTGCACATCGGTGGTCGCGGCCCGGTCAGGGCGACCCTGCTGGGATCGGGCACGATCCTGCGCGAGGCGCTGGCCGCCGCGCAGATCCTGGAGTCGGAATTCGGGATTCCGGCCGATGTATTCAGCGTCACCAGCTTCTCGGAACTGCGGCGCGAAGCGCTCGATGCCGAGCGCACCGCGATGTTGCATCCGGACGCGAAGCCCGTGGCACCCTATGTGCGCGAATGCCTGGGCGGGCGCGAAGGCCCGTTCATCGCGGCGACCGATTACATGAAGATCGTCTCGGACCAGATCCGCCAATGGGTGCCGGGGCGTTACGTCACGCTCGGCACCGACGGCTTCGGTCGCAGCGATTCACGCGAAGCACTGCGCGGATTCTTCGAGGTCGACAGGCGCTGGATCGTCGTGGCCACGCTCAAGGCACTGGCGGATGATGGGAAAGCCGACGTGGCCACGGTCTCCGCGGCAATGAAGAAATTCGGCATCGATCCCTCGAAACCGAATCCGCTGGTTTCGTGAACAAGACCGTGGCCAGGCGCATCACCATCAACGTGCCGGATCTCGGCGACTTCCAGGATGTCGAGATCATCGACGTGCTGGTCGCCCCAGGTACCGAGATCGCGCTGGAAAGCCCGCTGATCACGCTCGAAACCGACAAGGCGACCATGGACGTTCCGGCGACCGCGGCCGGTCGCATCGTCGAAATGCTTGTGAAAAAGGGTGACCGGGTTTCCAAGGGTGACCCGGTTTTGGTGCTCGAATCTTCGGACCAGGCGTCCGGTGCGGCTGGCCGGCAAAAACCCGCGGCGCGGTCCGGGCGGGCGGCGACGGCAAAGCCCGCGCCATCCGCGGCAGGCGGGACGGTCGATATCCGCGTGCCGGACCTCGGAGATTTCCACGACGTCGAGATCATCGAGGTGCTGGTCGGGCCGGGTGACAGCGTGGGGCTCGAGTCGCCGCTCATCACCCTGGAAACCGAAAAAGCCACGATGGACGTGCCTTCATCCGCTGCCGGCACGATCGTCAAGCTGCATGTTGCCAAGGGCGCGCGCGTCAGCGCCGGGGATCTCGTGGCGACGGTGCTGGGCACGGCCGTGTCGCCCACTCATGCGGCTTCAGCGGCGCCCGCTGACGTGCAGGCGCCCGCGCCGACGGGGGCGGCGACCGACGGCAGAGGACCGGCGCCTGCGGCAGCGGTCGAGGCGGGCTCTTCGCGTGCCCATGCCGGTCCTGCGGTGCGGCAGCTTGCGCGCGAACTCGGTGTCGACCTGACGAGAGTCAGGGGTTCGGGCGTGAAGGGACGGGTTACGCAGGACGACGTCAAGAATTTCGTGAAGCGGGTGATGACTGCCGCGCCCGCGACATCGGCCGCGTTGCCGCAGGTTCCGGTCGTCGATTTCAGCGCGTTCGGACCGGTCGAGACGCGCCCGCTCGGCCGCATCCAGAAGATTTCCAGCGCCCGTCTGCAGGCCAGCTGGGTGAACATCCCGCATGTCACGCAGCACGACGAAGCGGACATCACGGAACTCGAAGCGCTGCGCGTATCGCTGAAGGAACGCGCCGCCAGCCTTGGCATCAAGCTGACCCCGCTCGCATTCGTCGCGCGTGCCTGCGTCCGGGTCATCGCGCAGTTCCCGAATTTCAACAGCTCGCTCGACGCTACCGGCCAGAACCAGGTGTTCAAGCAGTATCTGCATCTGGGTTTCGCGGCCGACACGCCGAATGGGCTCGTGGTACCGGTGATCCGCGACGCGAATCGCAAGGACATCTACGAACTTGCCCGCGACCTGGCGGAGTTCGCCGCGCGCGCGCGCGCGGGCAAGCTGACGGCCGCCGAGATGCAGGGCGGCTGCTTCACGATCTCGAGTCTCGGCGGCATCGGCGGCACTGCATTCACGCCGATCATCAATGCGCCGGAGGTCGCGATCCTGGGCGTCTCGCGTTCGCAGACCCGGCCGGTCTGGAAAGATGGTCAGTTCCGGCCCCGCCTGCTCCTGCCTCTGTCGCTTTCCTATGATCACCGGGTCGTCGACGGCGCCGAGGCCGTGCGCTTCGTCGTCGCGCTCACCGAAGAGCTCACCCATCCGGACAGCCTCGTCGAGGCCGTGCCGTGAGCCGGATCATCGAGCAGCGCGTACCGGACCTGGGCGATTTCCGGGATGTCGAGGTCATCGAAGTGCTGGTGAAGCCCGGCGACGTCGTCGAGCCGGAAACCCCGCTGATTACGCTCGAGACCGACAAGGCGACCATGGATGTGCCCGCGACCGCGGGTGGTGTGGTCCAGGAAGTCCGCGTCGTGAAGGGCGATCGGGTGTCGAAGGACAGCCTGATCGCCGTGGTCGCGGCCGCAGGCGGCGACACCGTGCGCCTGCCGGCGCTGACCGAGACGGTCGTCATGGCGGGCGAGGGCCGGACGGTCGTGCTGCCCGCCAGGCTGGGATCGCAGGCCAGGGACGAACCTTTGGTCGACGCCGGGGAGCCGGCGGCCGACCTGACGACAACATTACTCGTGATCGGCGCCGGGCCCGGCGGTTACACGGCGGCCTTTCGTGCCGCTGATCTCGGTATTGGCGTGATACTGGTGGACCGGTGGCCGCAGCTCGGCGGCGTCTGCCTGAATGTCGGCTGCATTCCGTCGAAGGCCCTGTTGCATGCGGCGCGCGTGATCGAGGATGCGAAAGCGATGGCCGCGCATGGCATCCGCTTCGGCAGGCCTGCGATTGACACGGAGGCGCTGAAGCTATGGAAGAACAAGATCGTTGGCAAGCTGACTGCCGGTCTTACGATCCTGGCCAAGCAGCGAAAAGTCGATGTGTTGCGGGGATTCGCGCAATTTATCTCACCGCATCGCGTCAAGTTGCGCGTGGCTGACGGCGCCACCCGCGTCATTGGATTCGAGCACTGCATCATCGCCGCGGGATCGGAGCCTGCGCGCATCCCGGGTTTGCCGGATGACCCGAGGGTCATGGATTCGACCGCTGCACTCGACCTGAAGGATATCCCCGCGCAATTGCTGGTTATCGGTGGCGGCATCATCGGTCTCGAGATGGCCTGCGTCTACGATGCTCTCGGTTCCAGGGTCAGCGTCGTCGAACTGACGGACACGCTGATGCCAGGTTGCGATCGCGACCTGGTACGCCCGCTGGAGAAGCGCCTTCGTTCTCGCTACGCGTCCATCATGACCGGTACGCGCGTGATGGGTGTCGAGGCCGAGGACACCGGCCTCAAGGTCAGCTTTGACTCGAAGGATGCGCCACAGCCGCAAATCTACGATCGCGTGCTGTGTGCGGTCGGCCGCGTGCCGAATGGCCGCGTGCTGAACGCAGAAGCGGCGGGTGTCGAAGTCGACGGACGCGGCTACATCGCCGTGGACCGTCAGCAGCGAACCAATGTCCGCCATATTTTCGCGATCGGAGACATCGTCGGCCAGCCGATGCTGGCGCACAAGGCGACCCACGAAGGAAAGGTGGCGGCCGAGGTAGTCGCCGGTCACAAGCGCGCATTCGACGCGCTGGTGATTCCTTCGGTCGCCTACACGGACCCGGAAATCGCCTGGGCCGGGATCACCGAAACGGAAGCCCATGCCGCGGGCCGCAAGCTCGGAAAGGGCTTGTTTCCCTGGATGGCGAGTGGCCGCTCGCTGACGCTCAATCGCGACGAGGGATTCACGAAACTGCTGTTCGACGAGGCGACAAACCGCATCGTCGGCGGCGGCATCGTGGGCAGCAATGCCGGGGACCTGATCTCCGAGGTTGCGCTTGCCATCGAGATGGGTGCCGATGCGGCCGACATCGGCCTGACGATCCACCCGCACCCGACCCTTTCCGAGACGGTGGCATTTGCCGCGGAAGCATTTGACGGGACCCTGACCGATCTCTACATGCCGAAGAAATCCTGATTCGCGGGTGCCGGTGGCCCGGTGTCAGCGACCGGCCACGCGCTGGGCGCGCGCAAGAAACACTGCTTCATCGGGTGGCAGGCCCGTGCGCTCCGCTTCCCACAGCGTTTCCGCCAGGCAATCCATCAATGCGTGATCGGCCGCATGCGGATCCCTGGATCTGTGCATGTGCTTGTACAGTTCGCGCAGCCCCGCGGGCCGGTCGGCAGCGACGCCTTCGCGAAGCGCCACGTGCAGTCCCATGTGCAGGAACGGGTTGGCCTGGCCTCCCTCGGGCGTCCAGTCACGCGCAAGCGCATCCGGATCCTCCAGCAGCTTCAGATATTCGGGGTGCAGGCGCAGCACGTCGGCCAGCATCGCTTCCAGCGGCGTCAGCGCCAGTCGTTCGCGTTCCTTCTGCCAGGCCAGCAGCCACACGCGCCTGAGATCTGCGCGTTTCGTGCTTCCCGACGGGAGCATGATCATCGCGACACCGTCTTGTCGCTGTAACGGCACAGATCCGCGATCACGCAGTCCGGGCAGGCCGGCCGGCGGGCCTTGCAGACATAGCGGCCGTGCAGGATCAGCCAATGATGCGCATCCGCGCGGAATTCCTCCGGCACGACATTCATCAGCCGGTCCTCCACCTCGCGGACATTGCGGCCCGGCGCCAGACCGGTGCGATTGGCTACGCGGAAGATGTGCGTGTCCACTGCGATCGTCGGCACGCCGAAGGCGGTGTTCAGCACGACATTCGCGGTCTTGCGCCCGACACCGGGCAAGGCCTCGAGCGCTTTCCTTTCGCGCGGCACGCGGCCGCGGTGGCGCTCGACCAGGAGCCGGCTCGCGGCGATGACATGGCGCGCCTTGACGCGCCAGAGCCCGATTGTCCTGATGTAGCCGGCCACGCCGCCTTCTCCGAGCGCCAGCATGGCTCCTGGCGTCGCGGCGACGCGGAACAATTGCTTCGTCGCTCTATTGACGCTTCGGTCCGTGGCCTGTGCCGACAGCATGACCGAGACCAGCAACTGGAACGGCGAACGGTAGACCAGTTCGGTCGCAGGCCGCGGATTGGACGCGCGCAGCCGCTCGAACAGCTGCCGCCGTGCGACCGCGTCCAGCTTCGATTCAGTCCGCGGACGCGCCATCTTGGGCCAGGCTTGCGCGCAGGGCATCGCGCCAATCGGCCTGGCCGCGTGCCAGCCTCGCCCGCCGCGAATCGTAAAGCCTCCGGTAGTGAGCCGCGCTGGACTCGCGCTGCGGCGCCGAAGGCGGCGGTGTGGGCCGGGCGACCATGTGGATACAGTCGACCGGGCAGCTGGGCAGGCAAAGCTCGCAGCCGGAACAATCTTCGGCAATGACCGAGTGCATGCGCTTGCGCGCGCCGACGATTGCATCGGTCGGGCAGTCGTCGAGGCACCTGGCGCAACCGATGCACACCTGCTCATCGATGACGGCCATGAGCTGCGGCCCCTGCTGCCCGCAGTCGGAATCGAGCGGCAGTTCCGGTCGCCCCAGCAGTGCCGCCAGTTGCGCGATCACGGCACGCCCGCCGGGCGGGCAGCGATTCAGCGCGCTTTCCCCGCGCGCCAGCGCCTCGGCATACGGACGGCAGCCATCGAACCCGCAGCGCCGGCACTGGGTCTGCGGCAACAGGGCATCGATGCGCTCCGCGAGCATTCCTAGCTGACCTTCATGCCCGCCGTCGCGCCCGTGTCCGGTCCCAGCAGGTAGAGCGCATCGGCGCCTTCGGCGCTCGCTGCCAGGATCATCGCCTGTGAGACGCCGAAACGCAGCTTGCGCGGCTTGAGGTTCGCGACCACGACCACATGCCGGCCGACCAGTTGGGCGGGCTCGTAGGAACTGCGTATACCGGCGAATACCGTGCGCTGCCCGCTGCCAAGATCGACGGTCAGTTGCAGCAGCCGGTCCGCGCCCTCGACCAGCGTCGCTGATTCGATGCGGGCGATCCGCAGGTCGATTCGCGCAAATTCTTCCGCAGTTATTTCCGGAATCGTGGTCATCGGTGTCTCCACCAGCTTACGAACCAGCGCCGGATCGACACGGGTTGCAAGTGGCTGGTATTCCTTGATCTTCGTGCCGAGCAGGGGCTCGGCGATGTCGCTCCAGAGCTGCACCGGCCTGCCGAGGAATTCCTCGGCGCGTTCCGCCATGGCCGGCATCACCGGTTTGAGGCAGGTCATCAGCACGCGGAACAGGTTGAGTCCCTGGGTGCAGATCGCCTGGACTTCAGCAGCGCGGGAGGGATCCTTTGCGGCGAGCCACGGCTTGTGCTGGTCGATGTAGAGATTGGCGCGGTCGGTGAGCGCCATGACTTCACGCACGGCCGCCGCGTATTCGCGCGATTCGTAGCTGGCGGCGATCCAGTCTGCGGCCTCGACGAATTCGCGATAAAGGCCGGGGTCGGGCAGGGCCTGGGCAAGACGGCCGCCGTGGCTGCGATGGATGAACCCGGCGCAGCGGCTTGCGATATTGACGAACTTCCCGACCAGCTCGGCGTTGATGCGGGTCGCGAACTCGTCCAGGTTCATGTCGATGTCGTCGAGCCCGGGGCCCAGCTTTGCCGCCAGGAAGTAGCGGAAATACTCCGGCGGCAGGTGGTCGAGATACCGTCTCGCGGTGACGAAAGTTCCGCGAGATTTCGACATCTTTTCGCCGTTGATCGTCAGGAAGCCGTGCGCATGCACGACAGTGGGCTTGCGGAATCCGGCGCCCTCCAGCGTTGCCGGCCAGAATAGTGCGTGGAAGTAAAGGATGTCCTTGCCGATGAAATGATAGAGTTCCGCCCGGCTGTCCGGGCCCCAGTAGTCGTCGAATACGAGGCCGCTGCGCGCGCAGAGATTCTCGAAGCTCGCCATGTATCCGACCGGTGCATCGAGCCAGACATAGAAGTACTTGCCCGGCGCATCGGGAATCTCGATGCCGAAGTAAGGAGCGTCGCGCGACACGTCCCAGTCCCGAAGGCCCGCATCGAACCACTCGTCGAGCTTGTTGGCGACTGCCGACTGCAGGCTGCCGGAGCGCGTCCACTTGCGAAGCATCGCCTCGAAATCACCGAGCTTGAAGAAGATGTGCTCCGATTCGCGTTGGACCGGGGTCGTCCCGGACACGACGGAAACAGGGTTGATCAGGTCGGACGGGGCGTAGGTCGCCCCGCAGTTCTCACAGCTGTCGCCGTACTGGTCCGGCGTCTGGCAGCGCGGGCAAGTGCCCTTGACATAGCGGTCAGGCAGGAACATTCCCGCGTTTTCGTCATAGGCCTGGCGGACGACGCGCCGCGTGATGTGGCCGGCGGCGGCGAGCGCCTGGTACATGCGCACCGTCAGCCGGCGGTTTTCTTCCGAATGGGTGGTGTAATAGTTGTCGAAGTCGATGCCGAAATCGGCGAAATCGCGGCGCCGCTCGGCGCCGACATCTGCGATCAACTGCTCCGGCGTGATCCCTTTGGATTCGGCCTGCAGCATGATCGGCGTGCCGTGCGTGTCGTCGGCGCACACGTACAGGCAGTCGTGCCCGCCCATTTTCATGCAGCGGACCCAGATGTCGGTCTGCACGACCTCGGTCATGAGTCCGAGGTGGGTGGGCCCGTTGGCGTAGGGCAGCGCACTGGTGACGAGGATTCGGCGGGTCATGACTCGGGTCCGGGGATGAGTCATGCATTATGCCTCAGGGCGCGGTCAGTCGAATTCCTTGAGCTCCTCGAACTTGGCCTTGTTCATGGCCTTCTCGTAGGCCGATCGGCCACTGATCTGTCCGGAATCCAGCAGCTGCTGGATGGCGACGTCCATAGTACGCATGCCGTGCGAGGTGCCGGCCTGCATCGCGGTTTCCACCTGGTCAATCTTGCCCTGGCGGATCAGGTTGGAGACCGCGGCCGTGTTTATCAGCACTTCGATCGCAGCGACGCGGCCCGGCGGGCCCTTGCGCGAAATCAATTGCTGCGACACGACGCCGCGCAGGGAGGTCGACAACATCGTCCGCACATGGGCCTGCTTGTCGGACGGAAACGCGTTGACCATGCGGTCGACGGTTGCCGCCGCACCATTCGTGTGCAGGGTCGCCATCACCAGGATGCCCATCTCGGACGCGGTGATCGCGGTGCTGATCGTCTCGAGGTCGCGCAACTCGCCGACCAGGATGACGTCAGGGTCTTCGCGCAATGCCGACAGCAGCGCGGTCGCAAAGGATTCGGCGTGGACGCCGACCTCACGCTGGCTGATCAGGCAGTTCTTGCGGGGATGCACGAACTCGATCGGGTCCTCAATCGTCAGTATGTGACCCTTCAGGCGCAGGTTGAGGTCGTCGATCATCGCCGCGAGCGTCGTCGACTTGCCGGAACCCGTCTTGCCGGTCATCAGGATCAGGCCGCTCGAAGCCTTGCAGAGATTGCGCACGGCTTCTGGCATCTTGAGCTGCTCGAGGGTCTGCGCCTTGGACGGTATGGCGCGGAACACACCGCCCATGCCATTCAGCTGGCGCAGGATGTTGACGCGAAACCGCGCAATCGTGCCGAGGGAATACGCGAAATCCGTGCCATCGCGGGACTCGAATCGTTCGAGCGCCTTGCGCGGCATGATTTCGTAGAGCGACTCGCGCACGAAATCGGCCGCAAGCGCTTCGGCCCTCAAATTGGACAGCTTCCCGTATTGCCGGATGCGCGGCGGATCGCCCGCCATGAAATGCAGGTCGGAGCCGTCCCGTTTGAGGATCTCCTCGAGGTATTCGTCGACGCGCGCCACGCTAAGGCAGCCTCATTCCAGGGTTTCGATGCGTGGCAGCAGGCTGCGGTCCACGACGTGTTTCGCAAACAGGCGCTTGTCATTCGAATAGGCGAAGGCATCGTCTGGATCGATCTCCTTGGCCTGGATCGCTGTAAGCAGCGACTGGTCCATCAGCTGCATGCCGAGGTCCCGGCCGGTCTGCACCTGTGCCGGAATCTGGTGCGTCTGGTCGGTCTGGATGAGCTTGGCGATCGCGCGATTCATGATCATGACCTCGCAGATTGCCCTGCGCCCCCGATTCTCCGGCTTGCGGACCAGCACCTGCGTGATCACGGCGAGCAGGCTCTGCCCGAGAAAGCTCTTGGTCTGTTCACGCTGGTCGGCCGGCAGCGCGTCGATCATCCGGTCGATGGTCTTGACGGCGCTGGTCGTATGCAGCGTGCCGAGCACGAGGTGGCCCGTTTCCGCCGCGGTCATGGCCATCGAAATGGTCTCGGCGTCGCGCATTTCACCAACCAGGATCACGTCGGGATCCTCGCGCATCGCGGCACGCACGCCTTCTGCGAATGAGGGCAGGTGCGTGCCGAGCTCGCGTTGCACAACCTGGCACTTCTTGCTGCGATGCACGAACTCGATCGGATCCTCCAGGCTGATGATGTTGAGATTCCGCGTGGTGTTCAACAAATCGATCATCGCCGCGAGCGTGGTCGACTTGCCCGTGCCGGTCGAGCCCGTAACCAGGATCATGCCCTGGTGAAAATCGCAGAGCTTCCTGACGATCGGTGGCAGCTGCAGCGAGTCGAGCGTCGGAATTTCGTTCGGGATCGACCGGAATACCGCCCCGACGCCGGAGTCCTTGCGGAACACATTGACCCGGAAGCGCGCGCCTTCCTCCGACACGTAGGAAAAATCGACATCGTGCCCGGCGCGAAACCGCTCGCTGAGGTTGCGGGAAAGGATTTCGGTGACATAGCTCTCGAGTTCGGCTTCGGCGAGGTCCCGGAAGCGGATGGCTGTCAGCTCGCCATTCAGCCGGAGCATCGGAGGAACCCCGACGGCCAGATGGACGTCGGAGCATGCCTGGGTCGTGCCAAGCTTCAGGAATGCATCAATGCGCGGCATTAGCGCGCGAGTGGATCACAAGAAGCGTTCCAGCGCCACATGCATTTCATCCATCGAGGCTGGTCGCTTTTCCTTGTCGACGGACATGGTCTTCATGATGAACTCCGACAGGGCCGGTGGCAGCGCCGGATTCAGCTCAATCGGCGGGCGGGCCCGGCCCTGGACGTGCTGGTACATCACCGACATGTGGTCGCCGCGATGATACGGCGGTGCGCCGGTCATCATCTCGTAGATCATCACCCCGAGCGAATAGATATCAGCGCGCTCGTCGACTTTCTTGCCGAGGATCTGTTCCGGCGCCATGTACTTCGGCGAACCGATCACGTAGCCGGTCTTGGTCAGCTGCGTATCGCCCTGGTGCTGCGCTGCCGCGACGCCGAAATCGACGATTTTCAGCAGGCCTTCGTCATTGATCAGTACGTTGGCCGGCTTGAGGTCGCGGTGCACGATGCCGACGCCGTGGGCGACGGACATCCCCTTGGCGATGTCCATTCCGAATTTCAGCGCCCGGCGCAGCGCCACAGGCTTGCCGTCGGCGACCTCGCCGCCCAGCGTGTGCGACGGAAAGTACTCCATCGAGATCGCGTAATTTCCCTGGATGTGGAGGAAGTCGTAAATACGGATCACGTTCGGATGGGTGATCTTGCGGCTGTAACGAAGCTCGTGGACGAAGCGTTGCATCATCTCTTCGTCCTGCGAAATCGCCGGATTCAGGAACTTGAGTATCAGGTTCTCGTCGACGACGGTGTCCTCCATCAGCAGCACCGTGCCGAATGCGCCCTTGCCGATGCGTTCCACGTACTTGTAGCGGCCTTCCAGCACGTCGCCTGGCTGCAGGGTCGCGATATCGAGCCGGCCCTGGGCTTCGGCTGCTTTCATGATCGCCGAGACGTCTGCCGACTCCATCAGCAAGGTGCGCGCGACATCCGCCCCCGGACGGGCCGCCAGGCTGGCTCCTGGTGCCGGTTTCCCCGCCAGGGTCGTGCCGCCGAATTTCGCTTCCAGCTCGGTCAATGCACGCAGCGCGGCGCCGGCCACCGTCTGCTCCGTCACCGACATCAGCGGCGCAATGCGGGCGCGAACAGGGTCGACGGTGCGGTCATCGGCGAGGCGAACGAGTGCGGCCAGGGCCTCGACGCGGATGTCGGTTTCCGGTCGGTCAAGGGACCGCATGACGCTGTCGGTCGCGGCATTGTCCCCGATCTTGCCGAGCGCACGCACAATCGTGGGGACAGATTTCGGGTTCGACTCCATCATCTGAAGGAGCCGGGCCACGGACTTGCGGCTGCCGATCGCCCCCAGTGCGTCGACCGCCCTTTCGCTGACCCACCAATCGGAGTCCTTGGTCGCCTCGAGCAGGTGGCTGACCGCGCGCTCGTCCTTGGTCTGGTTGAGGATCTCGACCGCCGTGCGGCGGACTTCCTCATCGCGGTCGGAGACCAGCGCGATCGCCGCATTGATGACCTGCGGGCCGCCGATCTTGCCGAGCGCATCTGCGGCGCGGCTGCGCACCCACCAGTCGGCGTCCTTGATGGCCTGCAGCAGGTGCCTCACAGAGTTGTCGTTGCCGACGACATTCAGCACTTCGACCGCCGCCCGGCGCGTGTACTCCGACTCGTCCTTCAGCGCCTCGACCAGGTGTTTCGCAGTATCCGGGTGCTTACTGCGGCACAGCAGGTCGACTGCCTTGTTCTGGACATCGAGATCGGTATCGCGCAGCAGCGGGGCGACCTGGGCCGGGTCAACGGGCCCCTCCATGGCGGCGATCGCCTGCAGTGCGGCCGAACGCACCAGCTTGTTCGGGTCCTTTAGCGTCGACATCAGGGCCGCACGGACCTTGGGTGTATTGAACCGCGCGAGCAGCGCGATGATATGCATGCGGGCGATCGAATCCTTGCCCTCGACCCTGGCGACCAGTTCGTCGACCGAGGTCTCATCCACGATCTGTCCGGCGATGCGAAACAAGGCCGCTTTTTCGTTCGGATCCTGCAGGTAGGCGGCATTCAGAAGGTCGCGCAGCTGGAAGCGGGTCTTGTGCGCGGCAATGACGTCCAGCACGGCCGGCCGCGAGACTCCAGGCTCGCTCAACAGCTCGAGCAGCAGGGCAGGTGAGTAGGCCCGCGACGTGGAAAGCGCCCAGGCAACGCCCGCGACCGCGCGCGGGTTTTCCTCCGCAAGCGCCTTTGCCAGCAGCGGGAATGTCTTGTCGTCGATCAGCTCGGACAATGCCTCGACAAAGGCAACTGTCTCGCGCTTGTCCGCCGTGGACAGCGCCTCGACGATCGGCTTGATGGCGGTGGCGCCCAGCCCCTGCAGCCTGGCGAGCGCCTGCTGCGCCTTGGGGCTGCCCGGGTCGCCACTTTCACGCACCTCGGCGATCAGGCGATCGGCGCGATACGCACTGAATAAACCCATCCGATTCTGGCTCTAGTTGGGACCAATCTGCCAATTGGAAAGTATGCCATACCCACCCCCGGCCTCATTTACGGATTGGCGCCTGGGCTACAATGCCGGCCCCCGATCAGCGGAATATTCCCGATGTCCTCCGGCCCCGAGAGCCGCCTGCGAGCTGCGCTCGAACAGTATGTCGAGCCCAATACCGGCCTGACGCTCGGTGCCGCCGGGGCGCTCGAATCGGTTGAAATGACGCCTGCCGGGCTGGTAGCAAGAATCGTGCTCGGTTTTCCGGTCGAGGGGTACCAGGGCGAATTTGCGAGCGCCCTTGCGGACCGGGCGGCTGCGGCCGGCATCAAGGAACGATTCGCGGTGGAGTTGCGCGCCCGGATACCGGCGTTCGTCGCCGACCAGCGCACGCGTCCGCTGCCCGAAATTGCGAATGTGATAGCCGTCGCCTCCGGCAAGGGCGGTGTCGGCAAGTCGACGGTTGCGGCCAATCTCGCGCTGGCGCTCGCGGCCCAGGGCGCCCGAGTCGGCCTGCTTGACGCCGACATCTACGGACCGAGCCAGCCCCGCATGATGGGCCTGGCGGGGGAGCGCCCGACCACGACCGACGGCAAGACCTTTGATCCGCCGCGCGGCCACGGCATCCCGGTCATGTCCATCGGATTCCTGATCGATTCCGACCAGCCGATGGTGTGGCGCGGCCCCATGGTGACCCAGGCGCTGGTGCAGATGCTCTCCGACACGCGCTGGGGCGCGCTCGATTACCTGGTCGTCGACATGCCACCCGGCACCGGCGACATCCAGCTGACATTGACCCAGCGCGTCCCGGTCAGCGGCGCCGTGATCGTGACGACGCCCCAGGAAATCGCGCTGCTCGACGCGCGCAAGGGCCTGCAGATGTTTCGCAAGGTCGGCGTCCCGGTGCTCGGCATCGTCGAGAACATGGGTATGCATCGCTGCCCGGCCTGCGGGCACGAGTCGCACATCTTCGACGCCGGCGGCGGCGCGGAGCTTGCGCGCCGCTACGACACAACGCTGCTCGGCCAGCTGCCGCTGGAGGCAAGCATCCGCGAGCAGGTGGACGGCGGCACGCCCACCGTGGTCGCCGATCCGTCGTCGCAGGCTGCGGGAATCTTTCACTTGATCGCAAGGCGGGCGGCCGGAAGGCTGGCGGCCAGCGCCATGCAGGGCGCCACCGCCATGCCGGCAATCAGCATCGAGGATGAATGATGAGCATCAAGTCAGACCGGTGGATCCGGCGCATGGCGGCACAGGGGATGATCGAGCCATTCGAGCCCGGCCAGGTCCGGGTCGCGGGCGACCGCAAGATAATTTCCTACGGCACTTCGAGTTACGGCTATGACGTGCGCTGCGCCGGTGAATTCAAGATCTTCACGAACATCAATTCGACGATCGTGGACCCGAAGAATTTTGACACAAACAATTTCGTTGACCTGCGTTCGGATGTCTGCATCGTGCCGCCGAATTCATTTGCGCTCGCACGGACCGTCGAATACTTCCGGATCCCGCGCAGCACCATGGTGATCTGCCTCGGCAAGAGCACCTACGCGCGCTGCGGAATCATCGTGAATGTCACGCCGCTCGAGCCCGAGTGGGAGGGTCATGTGACACTCGAGTTTTCCAACACCACGCCGCTCCCCGCCAGGATCTACGCCAATGAAGGTGTTGCGCAGATGTTGTTCTTCGAGTCCGACGAAACCTGCGAGACCTCGTACCGGGACCGCGGGGGGAAATACCAGGGGCAAACCGGGGTCACGCTGCCGCGCACCTGAACCGGTCAGGCACCCGGGCGGTAGCCCTTGATGTAAGTCTGGAACAGGCGCTTGCCGTCCTCGCGCTGCTCGGCCTTCACGGTCACGTTGCCGAGCGCGGGTGCGTACCAAATCAGGGTCTCGCGCGACTTGCCGTCGCGGGCACTGCGATAGACGAGGGTATCCAGTTCACCGAGCGCAGTTTTCAGGCGCTCGCGACGCAGCAGCGTGTAGCGGTAATGCTTGATCCGATTCTTCTCGATCATCGCGACCACGCCGGGCTCCAGGCCGCCATTCAGGCGCAACAGCACGAATGCCTGCATGGACGCTGCATCCTGCAGGCCGGCCTCGGCTTCGATATCGACGGGCGAACCCTCGGAACTGCCTTTTACGCGCTGCGCCATCCAGTCGAAGTCGAGCGAAACATCGCGGTCGGTTCGCTTCGTGCCGTCGTCGAAGCGGTAGCTGTAGGGCCGCAGGTCGCCAGCTTCCAGCTGGAAGGTCGAGCGCTGGACGAGCGTGCCGCCGGCGATCAGCCTTGCAAGACCGCTCGCCGTCGTGCGCGATTCGATCAGCCACTGGCCAGGCATGGAATCGCGGCGCAGCTCGGTACGGCTGCTGCCGACCGAAAAGCTGCCGTACTTGACGTCGTACTCGGCGATGAATGGCGACAATGCCGTGTCTTCCGCGTGGGCGGAAAACGCATTGAGTGCGGCAATTGCCGCCAGCATCAGGATCACGCCATGCTTCATTGCAATTCCTCGATGACGGGTGTCGCGAGCGGCCGGCCGTCGAGCATTGCCGCGCCATCTTTCCAGCCCAGGCGGCCGCCGGCGAACCAGCCTACCGCGCGCGGATAGATGATGTGTTCCAGTTGCTGAACGCGCGCTGAAAGGGAATCCTCGGTGTCGCCTGGCTTCACGGCAAGCCGCCCCTGGATGACCGCGGGTCCGGCGTCGAGTTCCTCGATGACAAAATGGACGGTACAGCCGTGCAGGGCGTCGCCTGCCGCAAGTACCCTGCGGTGCGTATGCAGGCCGCGGTGGGCGGGCAGCAGGGAAGGGTGGATATTCAACAGCCGGCCCTGCCAGTGCCGCACGAATCCGGCATCGAGGATGCGCATGAACCCTGCGAGCGCCACGAGTTTCGCGTCGTGCCGCTCCAGGATCGCAGTCAGGGCGCGGCCGAGTGCCGCTCGATCGGTGCCGCCTGCGGTTTCGACGACTTCTGCGGCGAGACCCCGGCGGCGTGCCTCAGCCAGCCCCGCGGCTTGCGGCTGGTCGCTGATGACGACGGCCACGCGTCCCGCGATCAGGCCCTCGTCCACCGCCCTGGCCAGCGCAAGCATGTTCGAGCCGCGTCCGGAGATCAGCACGGCGAATGGCAGCGCGCCTTGCATCAACCGATCCGCACGCCCTCACCGGGAATGGCTTCGCCGATGATCGCGGCGTGCTCGCCGCAGGACTTCAGGAGCGCGATGGCTGCATCGGCGGCCGCGGGCGGCACAAGCACGACCATGCCGATGCCGCAATTGAAGGTCCTGTGCATTTCGGCGTCGGCAATCGCGCCGCTCTGCTGGATCCATTGCCAGATCGCGTCGCGCTGCCATGCGCGCGGATCGAGACGCACGCCGATACCCTGCGGCAGCACCCGCGGGATGTTGTCCGTCAGGCCGCCACCGGTAATATGGGCGATCCCATGCACGTCGGCCGCCTGCAGCAGTTGCAGCAGAGATTTCACATAGATCCGGGTCGGCTCCAGCAGCAGGTCGAAGAGACGCGCACCGCCGATGCGGGTATCGGCATCGGCCCCGGTTTCCCCGATGAGCCGGCGGATCAGTGAGTAACCGTTGGAATGCGGCCCGGAAGACGCGAGACCGATGACCGCATCTCCGGCCCGAGTCCGCTTGCCGTCCAGGATGCTGTCTTTCTCCACGACACCGACGCAAAAGCCGGCGAGGTCATAATCCTCGCCGTCGTACATGCCGGGCATCTCCGCCGTCTCGCCGCCGACCAGGGCGCAGCCCGCCAGCTGGCAGCCCGACGCAATGCCCGCGATGACGCGCGCTGCGGCATCGACGGACAGGCGGCCGGTCGCATAGTAGTCGAGGAAGAACAGCGGCTCGGCGCCCTGCACCACGACGTCGTTGGCGCACATCGCGACGAGGTCCTGGCCGATTCCGTCATGGCGGCCGGTATCGATCGCGAGCCTCAGCTTGGTGCCGACACCGTCCGTGCCGGCAACGAGAACAGGCTGCCGCCAGCGGCCGACAGGCAACTCGATCATTGCGCCAAAACCGCCGACACCCGCGAGAACTTCGGGCCGGTGCGTTCGCGCAACGTGGGGCTTGATCCTGTCGACCAGCGCCGCGCCGGCATCTATGTCGACGCCGGCGTCCCGGTATGTCAGCGGTGGGCGTGAGGTCATCTGTCCGGATGGGCCATGCAGGGGAGGGCCCGTATGCCGGGCAGTGTACTATTGTAATGATGAACCGGACGCGAAGTTGGCTCGCTGCACTGGCAATTGGCGCGCTTGCGTCCCATGCCGACGCGGCATCCATTGGCGACATGTACACCGTGACGGTGCCGGTCACGGGCCAGGGCGAATCCGCGCAGCAGGCCGCATTTCGCGACGCCATGCGCGACATCCTGATCCGCGCCACCGGCCGCGGTGATGCCGCCGATCTCGAGAGCCTGGCACCGCTGGTCGCGAGCGCCGGCAGGCATGTCGTGAGCTTCCGGCGTGCGGCCGGCAACCAGCTTGCCGTGTCCTTCGACGGATCGACGATCGAAAATTCGATAGACGCCGCGGGCCTGGCATTCTGGGGGCCGGACCGGCCGCTGACGCTGGTCTGGCTTGCGATCGATCGCGGCGGCAGGCGAAACCTGATTTCTTCCTCAACCAGCGGCGATGACAAGCAACGCGTCGAGCGAGCCGCCGCCAGGCGCGGCATACCGCTGGCCTGGCCGGGTGCCGGCGACGATCTCGGGCGCGGCCTGCAGCAGACCTGGTCGGGTGACCATGCATCGCTGGTGAATGCGGCGCGTCGTTACGGCGCGGACGGAGTGCTGATCGGGCGTGCTGTAACGACGGCGGCCGGACAGCAGAATGTCGAGTGGACCTTTTCGTCGGCCGGCCTGTCCGCAGAGACAAGAGGCGACCTGGAATCAGGAGCGAATCTGGCGGCCGACCGTTATGCGAGTGCCTACGCGTCGCGCAATGCCGGCCAGCGCATCGAGCAGCTCGTGACGGTCACCGGCATTGACACGCTTAATTCATACGCGACGGCGCTGAACGCGCTGGGGCGGCTGCCGCTAGTGCGCGGCGTTGCCGTTGACGAAGTGGCGCCGGACGCGGTGTCATTCCTGTTGACGGTCCGCGGTGATCCGGATGCGCTGCGGCAGGCGATCCGCCGCGAAAGCCGGTTCGTGCCGGTCGACGAGTCGCGGATGATCTTCGCGCTGGCACCATGAGCCTGGCCGCGGTCCCGAATGTCCTGTGCGTGATGCGCATGGCGCTCGCCGTGCCAATCGTGTGGCTGCTCGCCGAGGGCCATTACGGGGCGACATTGGTCCTGTTCGGAATCGCCGCCGTGTCGGACATGCTCGACGGTTACCTGGCAAAGACATTCAACTGGGCCACGGAGCTCGGCAAGGTGCTCGACCCTGTCGCGGACAAGCTGCTGCTGGTCAGCGTATTCATCACGCTGACGTGGCTTGGACTCATTCCCCTGTGGCTCGCCGCGGTCGCGGTCGGGCGCGACGTGATCATCGGAGTCGGCGCCTGGGTGTACAAGGAGATGTTCGGACCCGTGGAGGGACGCCCGACCATGCCGAGCAAGCTGAATACGCTGATCCAGCTGCTGTTTGTGATTGCAGTCGTCGGGCGTGCGGCCTATCCCGCCGTTCCGGAGTGGCTGATCATCGCGCTGGGCGTCATGGTTTTCGTGACCACCGTCGTCAGTGGCGTGGATTACATCCGCATTTACGTGCGCAAGGCGATTGCGGTCAGCCATGCGCGCCGCCCCGCCGTGTGATCGCGTGCGGCAACTGCCACTGGGTGTCCAGCTCGGCGTTTCGATGCGCTTCGGGACCTACCACGAAGGCCCGAATGGTGCCGTCGTAGCCGCTCTCACAGAGCTCGTCGCGGAAAAAGGCCATGCGCCATTGTGGATTCTGGGGCCCGCCGGCGTCGGCAAGACCCACCTGCTGCAGGCGAGCTGCGCTTTCGCCGGAGAGCGCGGCCTGACGTCTGCCTACCTGCCGCTGGCTACGCCAGGGGACCTGGTTCCCGGCCTGCTGGCTGGCCTGGAGCAACTGGATCTCGTCGTGCTCGACGACCTCGATGCGATCGCAGGCCAGCCTGCCTGGGAGCAGGCGCTCTTCACGCTCCACAATGAAATCCTGGAAACGGGTGGCCGGCTTGCCTGCTCGGCGCAGTTGCCGCCGGCGGGCGTTGGTTTTGCGCTCGCCGATCTGGCTTCGCGAATGTCGGCCTGCGTCGTTCACCCGCTGCAGCCGCTCGCGGAGAGTGACCAGGGTCTTGCCTTGCGGCGCCGCGCCGCACACCGTGGCCTCGAGTTGCCGGACGATACGCTCTCATACCTGACGCGCAGGGCCCCGCGCGACTTCGCCGCGCTGTGCCGGTTGCTCGATGAACTCGACACAGAGGCGCTGGCTGCCCAGCGGCGGCTGACTGTTCCGTTCGTGCGGCAGGTGCTCGAACGCGCGGACTAACTGCCGCGCGGGATGATGCGAAGCGCAGCGACGATGATTGCGAATGCCACGAGTATCAGCGCGAGGGTCAGTGTCGCCGGCACGCGTGCCGGCACATTGACGAGAATTTCGGCCAACGTCAGTGCAAGAGCCGGTGCCAGTGTCAGCGGCGTCCACTGCAGGGTCCGGCGTCTTCCGCGCATCAGACCGGGGAGTGGCGGCAACAGCGGCAGTAACGCGATGACGGTCGTGACCCGGCCAATGCCGGCGGCGGCGAAGGGCCAGGCGGCTATGGAGGCGAGCAGCAGCAGCCAGACGCCGAATGCCAGCCTGAGCACGCGCGATTCGCGTTCATTGATGGTCACACCGGGGCGCCGAGTCGCACTGCGATCTCAGCGACGCGTCGGCCGAGGGCCTGGGCAAGTTGCCGCTCCGCATCGGTCAGCACCGGGCGAGTCCCATTGGGAACGACGCGGCTCGCGCCGTAAGGCGTGCCCCCGCCTGTCGTCGACGACATCGCGGGCTCGGTGAATGGCAGGCCGACCAGCAGCATGCCGTGATGAAGCAATGGAAGGAGCATCGAGAGGGGCGTCGTTTCCTGTCCGCCATGCATCGTGCTCCCGGATGCGAATGCGCCGGCCGGTTTGCCCGCGAGCACGCCCGTCAGCCAGAGGCTCGAGGTGCCGTCGAAGAACGCCATCAGTGGCGCTGCCATGTTTCCGAAGCGCACGGGGCTGCCGAGCACCAGGCCGCCGCATTCGCGCAGGTCGTCGTGACTGGCATAGGGTGCCCCTTCCGCCGGCACAGCCGGCGCATTCGCGGGCTGGCCGGATGCGCCCAGCGGCGGCACCGTGCGCAGCCTTGCCTTTGCGCCCGCAACCGCATCCACGCCGCGCGCCACCAGGCGCGCGAGCTCTGCGGTCGTGCCGTGACGTGAATAGAACAACACGAGGATATCGGTCATACGATCTCGCCTATGCTAGACTTTTATCAACGGTCTTAGATACTTACAGACGGTTCAACCAGTGAATTCTAGCTCGACTCCGCTGGCTGCGCGACGCATCAGGGTCAGGGGACGCGTGCAGGGAGTGTACTTCCGCGCGAGTGCGGCCGAGCGCTCGCGATTGCTCGCGATCCGCGGGCAGGTGCGTAACGAGCCCGATGGCAGTGTGCTGGTGCTCGCGGCAGGTGAAATCGCCGCGCTCGATCAACTGGTCGAATGGCTGCATACCGGCCCGCCGATGGCGCAGGTCATTTCAGTCGAGGTCGAAATCATCAATCCGGCGACAATGGATTGGCCGCCAGGATTCTCGACACGCTAGCGTTGCCAGCGCGAGTTCAGGCGGCTCAGCACGAGGTCCGGATAGGTCCGGCGTCCCAGGCTGCCGTTGTAACGCGCGAGCGCACGCCGGTAGTCGCCGCGTTCGCGCTCGAGGTAGTAGGCGAGGATGCTCGTGCCCATTCGGATGTTCATCTCGACATCCAGCAGGTCGCGTCTCGTGAGTCCGAGCTCCTGCGGCCAGAACGGCATGACCTGCATCATCCCGACCGCGCCGGCGGAGGAAACGGCAAACGGATCGAAAGCACTTTCGACATCGATCACCGCGAGCACGAGTTGCGGCCGGTCGCGAAGCATTGACTGCCTGCTCGACTCACAATGCACGGAGCGCAGGATCCGCTGGGCGGCCGCGCCGACGTCGTCGCCGAGACGCAGGTCTGCGGGTTTCTGGCGCAGGCGCTTTTCGACGCGCGGCTGCATCACCGCGAACCAGACGACGTCGTCGTATTTGTCCTCGAAACAGGGCTTGTCGCTGATCGCCGCGGCGATGACCTGGCGCAGGCCCGGGTCGCGCTGGCCGTCCGCGACCGACGGCTGCGCGATCGCCATGCAGGCGATTGCGAGCGGTGCCAGGAATGCGATCCGCGCCATGGCCGGGCTGCGCCTCAGCGATCCGCCGCGATCCGGGAGCTGATGAATTCCACGGCCTGTGGCATCGGGATCTCCTCGTTCTCGGTCGCGCGCCGGTGCCGGTATTCGAGGCGGCCGGCGTCGAGACCGCGCTCGGAAACGACGACGCGATGCGGAATGCCGGCCAGTTCAGCATCGGCGAACTTGACCCCGGGGCGTGCGTCGCGGTCGTCGAGAAGCACCTCGATGCCTGCCCGCATCAAGTCCCGGTACAGGAGTTCGCTTGCGTCTCGTACGCGCTCCGACTTCAGCCAGTTGAGTGCGACGAGGACGACCTGAAACGGCGCGAGCGGCGCAGGCCAGACGATGCCCAGCTCGTCGTGATTCTGCTCGATCGCCGCCGCGACTATGCGCGTGACGCCAATCCCGTAGCAGCCCATGTGCATGGTAATGTTCCTGCCCTGTTCATCGAGTACGGTAGCGCCCATCGCCTTGCTGTACTTGCACCCGAGCTGGAAAATGTGACCGACTTCGATGCCGCGCGCGACCGAAAGCCGCCCGCGACCGCCCGGGGCCGCATCGCCGTCGACGACATTGCGCAGGTCCGCAACCGCCGGCTCCGGCAGGTCGCGGCCCCAGTTGACACCGGTCAGGTGCGAATCCGCGCGGTTGGCGCCGCAGACAAAATCCGCGAGCGTCACGGCGGAATGGTCCGCGATGACCGGCAGGCGCAGGCCCACGGGACCCAGGAAGCCCGCCTCGCAACCCGCGAGTGATGCAATGCGCGCGGCATCGGCCATCCTGAGCGGTGCCGCGACACCTTCCTGTTTCTGCGCCTTGAGCGCGTTCAGGTCGTGATCGCCGCGCAGCAGCAGGGCGACGAGACCGCCGTCCGAACCGTCGACCACGAGCGTCTTGACCATGCGCGCCGGCGCCACACCCAGGAGCCTCGACACTTCGGCAATCGTGCGCGCACCCGGGGTCGCTACCTCCGCCAGCTTCGCCGCTGCAGCGGGGCGTGGCTCGCGTGGCGCCGGGGCCTCGGCGAGCTCGAGATTCGCCGCGTAGTCGCCCGTATCCGAAAACACGATCGCATCCTCGCCGGAATCCGCCAGCACGTGGAATTCCTGCGAAGCGCTGCCACCGATCGCACCGGTATCGGCGTGAACCGCGCGGTAGCGCAGTTTCAGGCGCGTGAAGATCGCGCTATAGGCGTCGTACATCCGGCGGTAGCCGTCGGCAAGCGAAGCCTCGTCGGCGTGGAAGCTGTAGGCATCCTTCATGATGAATTCACGCGCACGCATGACACCGAAACGCGGGCGGATCTCATCGCGGAACTTGGTCTGGATCTGGTAAAAGTTGACCGGCAGCTGCCGGTAGCTCTTCAGCTCGCGGCGCGCGTGGTCAGTGATGACTTCCTCGTGCGTGGGGCCGAGCACCATGTCGCGATCGTGACGATCCTTGAATCGCAACAGCTCGGGACCGAACTCGTCCCAGCGTCCCGACTCGACCCACAGCTCGGCGGGCTGGGTGACCGGCATCGACAATTCGAACGCGCCGGCACGGTCCATCTCCTCGCGGATGATGCGCTCGACCTTGCGCAGAACCCGCAGGCCCATGGGCAGCCATGTGTACAGGCCGCCCGCGACGCGCCGGATCAGCCCGGCACGAAGCATCAGCTGGTGGCTCACCACCTCGGCGTCAGCCGGCACTTCCTTCAGGTTCTGGATCGGATACGCGGACAGTCGCATGAATCTCCCTTGGCGCGGCCAGTGTCGCCGGCCTCAAAGCGCGGTATCTTAGGCGCTGAACCCCAGCCTTGCCACGGCATCAGCATGAAAGTGGACCTCAACGACATACGCTCACGGCGCGGCATTTACCTGCTGCCGAACCTGCTGACGACACTTTGCCTGTTCGGCGGCTTCTACGCGATCGTCGCTGCGATCGACGGCAACTTCGAGCGTGCGGCGATCGCCATATTCGTGGCGATGATCTTCGACGGGCTGGACGGGCGCGTTGCGCGGCTGACCGGCACCGAGACGGTATTCGGCAAGGAGTTCGACAGCCTTGCCGACATGGTCGCATTCGGGGTGGCGCCCTCGATTGTCTGCTACCAGTGGGGCGTCGCCCGCATCTCGGAGTACGGCGCCGCCTGGGGCAGGTTCGGCTGGATCGCCGCGTTCTTTTTCGCCGCCGCCACGGCGATGCGTCTCGCGCGCTTCAACGCGCGCGCTGCGGTGCAGGACAAGCGCTACTTCGAGGGCCTTCCGAGCCCGTCCGCCGCGGCGGTCGTTGCGGCATTCGTCGGGCTCGCGCAGAAGTACGAGGCGACCGGGCTGCTTGGCTTCGACGTGACCGGCCAGCCCGGTCTGATACTCGCATTCAGCATCACGGCGCTGGCGGCGATCCTGATGGTCAGCCGGTTCCCATATCGCAGTTTCAAGGACCGGGCGGCCGGCGAGCGGGTCCGCTATTCCCGGTTCCTGCTCGTGCCACTCGTGATCGCGTTGATCGCGATCGATCCGCCAGTCGTGTTGTTCGTGCTGTTCGGTGGCTTCGCACTCTCCGGCCCGATCGGCTGGACATGGCTGAAGATCCGCAAGCGGCCGCGCAACATCGGCGGTGCCGGCGGGGGAAGCTGAGCTGATGGATGCGAGGCGGAGCTCGTTGCTGGACGCCCTCGGTGTCACCACCTACGTGCCGCGCGGCCGCAATGCGGACGGCGCACCCGCTCAGCGCACGGCGCCCGGCCCGGCCGCGATGGACTGGGCAATGCTGGCCGCGACGGTGCGCGAGTGCACTCTGTGCGGGCTTTGCGCGACACGGACGCAGACTGTTTTCGGAATCGGTGATGTGCAGGCGCGCCTGATGGTCATTGGCGAGGCGCCAGGCGCGGAAGAGGACCGCCAGGGCGAACCCTTCGTCGGTCGCGCTGGCCAGCTCCTGAATTCGATGCTGAAGGCGGCAGGATTCGATCGTCCGCAGGTCTACATCGCGAATGTCCTGAAATGCCGCCCGCCGAATAATCGCGATCCCGCTGCCGATGAAGTCGCGCAGTGCCTGCCATACCTGCGGCGCCAGATCGAGCTGATTGACCCTGCGGTCATACTTTGCGTCGGCCGCATCGCAGCCCAGCGCCTGCTCGAACGCGATGACACGCTTGGCCGCCTGCGCGGCCGGATCCACCGGCTGGGCCGCATCCCGGTGGTCGTGACCTATCATCCGGCCTACCTGCTGCGCTCGCCGACGGAGAAGCGCAAGTCCTGGGAAGACCTCAAGCTCGCAATGGGAGTGATGGCCGGTGGCGACGGCACGTGATTCGGTCGCCGCGCTCGCGTGGCGATTCCGGCCGATGACACAGTCGGACCTCGTGCAGGTCGCGGCTCTCGAGCGCGCGTCCTATGCATTCCCGTGGAGCGACCAGATATTCAGCGACTGCCTGCGGGTCGGCTACCACTGCATGGTCGTCGACACGCCGGCCGGCGTTGCCGGTTACTCGGTGCTGTCGATGGGCGCCGGCGAGGCACATGTCCTGAATCTCTGCGTGGAGCAGGCAATACGCCGGCGCGGCATCGGGCGCGAGCTGTTGCTGGACGTGCTCTGCCATGCGCGTGATTGCGGTATTCGCGAGGCATTCCTCGAGGTGCGGCGTTCGAACAAGGCTGCCATTTCGCTGTATCACGAAATCGGATTCGAGTGCGTGGGCCAGAGGCGCGGCTACTACCAGGCGCATGAAGGTCGCGAAGACGCGATGGTCTACCGGCTCGAACTCGGCGCCTTGCGCGACCCCTGATGACAGACCTGTCCGACGAGATTTCACGCCGCCGCACATTCGCGATTATCTCGCATCCGGATGCGGGCAAGACCACGCTGACGGAAAAACTGCTGCTGTTCGGCGGCGCGATCCAGATGGCCGGTACGGTCAAGGGACGCAAGGCGGCGCGGCATGCGACATCCGACTGGATGCGCCTGGAGCAGCAGCGCGGCATCTCGGTCACCTCGTCCGTCATGCAATTCCCGTACCGCGATCGCATCATCAACCTGCTCGATACGCCGGGGCACGAGGATTTCTCCGAGGACACCTATCGAACGCTGACGGCGGTCGATTCGGCGCTGATGGTCATCGACTGCGCCAAGGGCGTCGAGGAACGCACGATCAAGCTGATGGAGGTCTGCAGGCTGCGCGACACGCCGATCATGACATTCATCAACAAGCTTGATCGCGACGGGCGATCGCCGGTCGAGCTCCTGGACGAAATAGAGCGCGTGCTCGGCATCACCTGCGCGCCGGTGACCTGGCCGATCGGAATGGGCCGCGATTTGCGCGGGATCTATCATTTCCCGCAGGACAGGATCTATGTCTATGGCGGTGCGCGCAGCGGGCGCGTCGGGAAGAACCTGACCATCGAGGAGCTCGCGAGCGCCGAAGCGGGCGAGCTGCTCGGGGATTCCGCGCAGGCGTACCGGGAGGAGGCGGCGCTGGTGCGCGGCGCAATGCCGCACTTCGAGGTCGCCGAGTACCTGGCCGGCAGGCAGACACCCGTGCATTTCGGATCTGCGATCAGCAATTTCGGGGTGGAGGAGCTGCTCGGCTCATTTGTCGAGAATGCGCCTGCGCCCAGGGCGCGCCGGACGACGACACGCGTGGTGCAAGGCGACGAAGCGGCGCTCACTGGATTCGTCTTCAAGATCCAGGCCAACATGGATCCGGCCCATCGCGATCGCATCGCCTTCATGCGCATCTGCTCGGGGCGCTACCAGCGCGGCATGCGGCTGCATCACGTGCGCCTCGGCAAGGAAGTCCGCATCGGCGATGCGATGACCTTCATGGCGGCTGACAGGCAGCAGGCCGATGAGGCCTGGGCCGGCGACATCATCGGCCTGCATAACCACGGCACGATCAATATCGGCGACACATTCACCGAGGGCGAACCGCTCACATTCACGGGCATCCCGAATTTTGCGCCCGAGATATTCCGCCGCGCCGTGCTGAAGGATCCGCTGCGTGTGAAGGCGTTGCAGAAAGGGCTCGACCAGCTGTGCGAGGAGGGCGCGACCCAGCTGTTCCGGCCGATGCGAAACAACGACATGATCCTGGGCGCGATCGGGCCGCTGCAATTCGACGTGGTCGCTTTCCGGCTCGCCGACGAATACGGCGTGAACTGCACATTCGAGCCGGTCAATGTCGCGACCGCACGCTGGATCGACTTCCAGGATCCCGGCAAGGAAAAGCTGTTCCAGGAACGCTGCCATGAGCACCTGGCGATCGATCACGCGGGCCTGCTGGTCTATCTGGCGCCGACCCGCATCAATCTCGAGCTGACCGTCGAGCGCTGGCCCGATGTTTCATTCCGCGAGACGCGCGAGCACCTGGCGGCTGCTGCGTGAGCCGCGTGCTCACAAGACGCCCGGTGGTGGCCTGGGCACTGTACGACTGGGCCAACTCGGCGTTCGCGACGACCGTGATGGCGGCATTCTTCCCGATATACTTCAAGCAGTACTGGAGCGTGGATGTCGAGGCCACGGTCAGCACATTTCGCCTCGGTCTCGCCAATGGCATTGGCAGCTTCCTGATCGCGCTGCTGGCCCCGCTGCTCGGCGCGATGGCCGATCGCGGCGGGGCGCGGCTGCGCATGCTCGCATTCTTCACCCTGGTGGGTGCTGCAATGACCGCCGGTCTCTACTGGGTCCAGCAGGGCGACTGGGTCGCGGCTGCGCTCGTGTATGCAGCTGCCGGAATCGGGTTTGCCGGGGGCGTGACATTTAACGACGCCCTGCTCGTGGACGTTGCGGAAGCGCCGGAGTACGACCTCGTTTCGTCCTACGGCTACTCGCTGGGATATGCCGGCGGCGGGCTGATGCTGCTGTTGAATGCCGCGATGGTCTCGAGTCCAGGCGCGTTCGGGCTCGCTGGTCCCGCCGAGGCGGTGCGGCTGTCGTATCCGCTGGTGGCCGGCTGGTGGCTGCTGTTCTCGATCCCGTGCCTGCTATGGGTGCGCGAGCAGAAGCCGGCGCGGCCGCTGCCGCTGCTGGCCGCGGCCCGCGCGGGCTGGAGCGAATTGCGCGCGACCATCGGCGCAATCCGCCAGTTGCGACCGCTCGTGTGGTTCCTGCTGGCCTACTGGCTGTACATCGACGGGGTCAACACCATCATCAAGATGGCCGTGGACTTCGGCCTGTCGCTGGGCTTCCCGCAGCAAAGCCTTATCACGGCGCTGCTGGTCACGCAGTTCGTGGCATTTCCCGCCGCACTCGGCTTTGGCTGGCTGGGCGCGCGCATCGGTGCCCGCAATGGAATCTTCATCGCGATCGCTGCGTATTCCGGCGGCACGGTTGCCGCCTACTGGATGGACAGCATCGGCGATTTCTACCTGCTCGCCGTTCTCATCGGGCTGGTACAGGGTGGAATCCAGTCGCTGTCGCGCTCCTACTTTGCCTCGCTGGTGCCGACGGGCAAGCAGGGCGAGTTCTTCGGTTTCTACAACATGATGGGAAAATTCGCGGCCGTGCTCGGCCCGGTGCTGGTGGGCATCACCGCACTTGCGACCGGCAGCTCGCGCGCCGGGATCCTCTCGGTCATCGTGCTGTTCGCGGGCGGCGCGTTGCTGCTGTGGAAATCGCGCAGCCAGACTGGAGCCCGCGGGCTCAAGGATTGAAGCGCCGGACCAGGGCGCGCAGCAGCATAAGGTCGCGCGCGCCGTGGACCGGCAGGTAGCGCAGCTGCAGGTACAACTCGGTGATCGCGGATGCCGCTGGAGCCAGGTCGGGACGAAGATGACGCACGCGCGCCGCAAAGTCGCGCGGCGCCTCGTGTGGTGATTTCTCGACGCCCCGGCGTGCAAGTCTCTGCACGAAGCGCCGGTAGTTCGCGGTCACGGGATCCGGGCGCCGTGGCCTGAATTCCCAGGCCAGCCAGCCGGACAGCAGTGCCAGCGCCGCGCCGAGCCCGACACCCAGCACCAGCGCCAGATCCTGCCAGTCCGGGTCGTCGAAACCGATTTCGCGCAGCAGTTCTTCCTGCTGCAAGCGGTTGAACTGCACGACCCAGTCGTTCCAATGCGCATTGACGCTGTCCCAGATCATGCCCGCCTGCCAATAGAGCCCGCCGTCGCGCGTCAGGCCGCCCTCTCTCAATCCGTCTCCGGAAATTTCGGCCGTCAGCCCGCGCTCGATGCGTTCCGGGGCGACTGCAGCCGTGGGATCGATCCGCGTCCAGCCGGAATCGGGCAGCCAGACCTCCGACCAGGCATGCGCATGCGACTGGCGAAGGATCAGATAACCGCCGATCGGGTTCCAGTCGCCTCCCTGGTAGCCGCCGACGACCCTGGCCGGCACACCGCCCGCGCGCATCATCATCGTGAATGCGGATGCAAAGTGCCCGCAGAAGCCCTGGCGCGTGTTGAACAGGAAGTCGTCGACCGAGTCGCGCTCGAGACCCGGCGGGGCCAGCGTGTAGTAGAAGTCCTGCTCGCGGAACATGGCGAGCACCGACCGCGCGAACTCGCGTTCGCTGCCCGCTGCCCTGCGCATGCTGCGCGCGAGCTGGATCGAGCGCGGGTTGCGGCCCGGCGCTAGTTGCAGGTTCGAATTGCGAAGCGCCGGCGAATTCTGCGTTCCCGCCTGGTAACGCGGATAAGAGCGGGCATCGTATTGCAGCACCGAATTGACGGGGTTCCTGGTGCGCAGCTGAAAGTCCCAGGATCGCTGCGCCATCGCCGCCGGCCATTCCTCGACCATGTCGAGTGCGAACAGCATCCGCTGGCCGGTCGGCTCGAGCGTGACCGTGTAGTCGATGGATTGCCCCAGATAGCGCACGAGCGGCCGGTCATGAAACTGGATTTCGCCGCGCGACCAGGTGTAGCCATCGAACTCGTTCAGCACCGGGCCGCGCCAGTAACGTTCCGAGGGCGGCGGCGGCGATCCCTTGAAGCGCACGCGAAACGCGACCGTGTCATTCAGCGTCAGGTCCGAGATGTCACCCGGCGACATCTCGTCGGTCAGGCCGGTCAGCGCTCGCTCGCTCGAAGGGGCGCCCCAGAAACTGCCTGCGATGCGCGGGAAGAACAGAAACAACACGAACGCGAGCGGCAGCGCCTTCACCAGCATCGCGCCGGTCGCCCGGAACGGGGCAGGCGCAAGACCGTGGCCCCGGCGCGCAACCTCGAGCAGCGCCGCTGCCAGCAGCCAGACGGTCGGCAAGACGAAAGCGACGGTCCGGATGTCCTGTGCATACAGGAAGGCAGCGAGGCACAGGAACCAGCCAATGAAGATGAGCACGACGTGATCGCGAGGTGCGCGCGTCTCGAGCAGCTTCAGCGCGGCCATCAGGGCAAGGAGTGCCGTGCCACCGTCAAGACCGGTGATGGTCGAGTAGCTTGTAATCACGCCAGCCGTGGCGCCGAGTGCGATCGCCGTGCGCAGCGCGACACCGGGCAGGCGCCAGCCGCGACGCTCGGCAAGCAGCCGCCAGACGCAGGCCGCGAGCACGAACCCGGTGACCCAGATGCGCAGATGCGCCATATGCGGCACGAGCGCTGCGACCAGGCCGGCCGTCGTCCAGGAGAGCCGCCGGAACTGTTCGCCGGGCTCAAGCATCGACGGGCCCCACGGTCTGGTATTCGGCGAGGGCGGCGAGGCAACGGCGGCGCTGCTGCCGGCCGGGCTGCGGCGGAATCTCGAGACCGGGCAGGCGCAGGCCGAATGTCTCGCCGCGCGCCTCTGCATCGACAATCCAACGCGCCAGCACCGACAACCTCGATTCAAGATCGGGGCCAGGCACCTGCGCCAGGTCGAATATGGGCACCGGTTCCGCGGCACCGCTGAATTCCTTGACCAGCAGTTCGCCGCCCTTTGCGTAGGCCTTCCAGGCGATATGACGCGGCGCATCGCCGGGGTGATAGTCTTTCAGTCCGGCGAAGTCGTCGTCACCGCGCCGCATTGCCCCTGCACCGCTTGCACCGGGCGCGGGGGGCGGTGGAGGCGCGGTGTCGGCGGGACGCGGATACACCAGGCAGCGCCGGTCCGGATGCAGCACGGCCCAGGCACGGAACAGCCCGTAGGGAAATCGTGTCGCGATCTCGACGCGATCGAGCAGCACCCAGCCGCGGCGCCTGGTGGCGACGCGAAGATTCACGGCGGCTTCGCCGCCGGCAGCAATCGAAACCGGGTCGGCGGCCATCACGCTCGTCGCGGCCTCCAGGTCGCAGCGGGCCGCACGACCGGGGTTTGAGAACGCCAGCTGGAAGATCGCTTCCTGGCCGGCGAATGGCGATTCAGTACCGGCCTCGCTGACGATCAAGGTCTCGAGATTGCGGTGACAGGCCTGCATCGTCACGAGGCCAAGCGACGCGAGCAGGAATGTGAGGCCGAGACCGAGGTTGTTCGCGTAGTTGAGCGAGCCGAGTAGCATCGCGAACAGCATCAGGCCGAAGGCGACGCCGAGGCTGGTCGGCAGGATATAGATGCGGCCACGCCGCAAGGTCACCGGGCCGCGGTCCGGACCCTGGCGGCGCCGGATCCAGTTCCGCACCCGCTGCCTGAGGAATCCGGTCAAGCGCATGCGCTATGCCCGCGGCATCGGCTCAGGGTATCGGTACGGATTTGAGCAGTGCAGCGGCCATCTCCAGCGGACGGCGCGCATCCTGCGCGTCGCGCGGCCGAAGCCGATGCCCGACCACGGCGGCAAGCACTGCCTGCAGGTCATCCGGCAGCACACCGGCGTGGCCATGCAGGAATGACCAGGCCTGGGCGGCGCGCAACAGCGAGATCACCGCGCGCGGCGACAGCCCCGCCTGATGCTGGCCACTGTCGCGTGATGCGCGCGCCAGCGCCTGCACATAGTCGAGCAGCGCATCGCTTGCGTGCAGCTCGGGTATGCGGCGCTGCAATGACAGGATGACGGCGGGATCGAGCACGGCGGGCAAGTCGGCGAGCAGGTCGCGTCGGTCGCGGCCACGCAGCAATTGGCGCTCATGACCGGCTGCGGGATAACCGAGCTCGATGCGCATCAGGAAGCGGTCAATCTGCGATTCGGGCAGCGGGAACGTGCCGACCTGGAATGACGGATTCTGCGTGGCGACGACGAAGAACGGCTCCGGCAAGAGGTGGGTCTCGCCGTCGACCGTGACCTGGCGCTCCTCCATGGCCTCGAGCAGCGCACTCTGGGCCTTCGGCGTCGCGCGATTGACTTCGTCGGCCATCACGAGCTGTGCGAAGACGGGGCCGCGGTGGAACACGAATCGACCGCTGCCGCGGTCGTAGACCGAAACGCCGATCACATCGGCAGGCAGCAGGTCGCTGGTGAACTGGATGCGCTGGAACGAAAGCCCGAGCACGCGCGCGAGTGCGTGCGCGAGTGTCGTCTTGCCGACCCCCGGTATGTCCTCGATCAGCAGGTGACCCCGGGCCAGCAGGCAGCAGATCGCGAGCCGGATCTCGCGATCCTTGCCCAGCACGACCTGATTGAGGCTCGCGAGCGCTGCCATCAGCAGCGTGCGTTCGCGGTCCGGGGCCTCGGCCAGCGCTTTCATTGCAGCGAGGCTACCCGCTTGAGCTGGTCCGCAAGTTGCGCCAGTTCACGCTTGAACTCCTCGACCCTCGCCCGTTCCTGGGCGACGACCTCGGCAGGGGCGTTCCCGACGAAGCTCGCATTGCCTAGCTTGGCGGCGGCGCGTGCGAGTTCCTGCTCGACCTTGCCCTGGCGCTTTGCCAGGCGCGCGAGTTCCGCGCCGACGTCGATCAGGCCTGCCATTGGCACGAGAATCTTCATGTCGCCGAGGAGCGCTGTCGCCGATTGCGGCGCAGCGTCTCCAGCCGTCAGTGCGCGCGCCTCGCCAATGCCCGCCAGGCGCGCGATCGAGGCGGCATTGCGACCGTAGCGCGCCAGATCCTCGACTGAAGCATTCTGCAGCAGCACCGAAAGCCTGTGCGAGGGCGCGATGTCGAGTTCGCCGCGGATTCGCCGGATGCCCAGGATGAAATCCATGACCCAGCGCATTTCCGCATCGAGCCCGGGATCCACGGCGTCGGGTCTTGCCGCCGGGTAGGGCTCCATCATGATCGAGTCCCCGGATTTCCCGGCAAGCTTCCCCACGCGCTGCCAGATCTCCTCGGTGATGAACGGCATCAGCGGATGCAGCAGCCGCAGCAGTGCCTCCAGCACGACGATGAGTGTGGTCCGCGTGCCGCGTAGTTCGTCGGCCGTGCTGTCCGGCGATTGCAGGACGGGCTTGCTGAATTCGAGGTACCAGTCGCAGAACTCGTACCAGGTGAATTCGTAGGCCGCCTGCGCGGCGAGGTCGAAGCGGTACTGGGCGTAGCCATCGCGCACGGCCAGGATGGCCGCATCGAGGCGCGAGCGAATCCAGCGATCCGCGAGCGAAAGTGCCTCGGTCCCGTCCTCGCCGTCGGCTTCAGTCGCCATCAGCACGTAGCGCGAAGCATTCCAGAGCTTGTTGCAGAAATTCCGGTAGCCCTCGACGCGGCCGAGGTCGAAGCGAAGGTCGCGCGACTGGGTGGCGAGCGCGGCGAATGTGAATCGGAGCGCATCCGTGCCGTGGGCCGCGATGCCTTCCGGGTACTGCTTGCGCGTCGCCTTGGCGATCGCCGGCGCGAGCTGCGGCTGCATCAGGCCGCTGGTGCGCTTCGCCACGAGCTCGGGGAGCGTGATGCCGTCGACGATATCCAGCGGGTCCAGCACGTTGCCCTTGGATTTCGACATCTTCTGGCCTTCGTTATCGCGGATCAGGCCATGGACATAGACCTCGCGGAACGGCACTTCGCCCGTGCACTTGAGCCCCATCATGATCATCCGCGCGACCCAGAAGAAGATGATGTCGAATCCCGTTACCAGTACCGACGTCGGATAGAAGAACTTCATCTCGCGTGTGTCCGCCGGCCAGCCCATCGTCGAGAATGGCCACAGCGCTGACGAGAACCAGGTATCCAGCACGTCCTCGTCCTGGGTCAGCACGACTCCAGGCGCGATGCGATGGCGCTTGCGAATCTCGTCTTCGCTGCGCCCCACGTAAATGGCGCCGTCCGGGTCGTACCAGGCGGGTATCCGGTGGCCCCACCACAGCTGACGGCTGATGCACCAGTCCTTGATGTTGCGCATCCACTCGAAGTAGGTCTTGTCCCAGTTGCCGGGGACGAACCGGATGCGGCCTTCCTCGACGGCGCGCAGTGCCGGCGCTGCCAGCGGTTCGATGCGCACATACCACTGGTCGGTCAACCAGGGCTCGACGACGGCGCCGCTGCGGTCACCGCGCGGCACCATCAGGCGATGCGCCTCGACCTTGGCGACGAGGCCCGCCGCCTCGAGATCCGCGAGCACGCGCTTGCGCGCCTCGAACCGGTCGAGCCCGCGATAAGGACCTGGCGCAGCTTCGCCGATCGCCGCATCCGCCGTCAGGATGTTGATCAGTGGCAGGCCGTGCCGCTGTCCGACCTCGTAGTCGTTGAAATCGTGGGCCGGCGTGATCTTGACGCAGCCCGAGCCGAATGCCGGGTCGACATAGGCGTCCGCGATGATCGGTATCTGCCGCCCGCTGAGCGGCAGGGCAATGTGCCGGCCGACGAGATGGCTGAAGCGCTCGTCATCCGGATGCACCGCGACCGCGGTGTCTCCCAGCATCGTTTCAGGTCGCGTGGTCGCGACCGTCAGCTGCCCGCTGCCGTCGGCCAGCGGGTAGGTGATGTGCCAGAGTTGCCCGTCCTCCTCGACCGACAGTACCTCGAGGTCCGAAAGCGCGGTCTTCAGCACCGGGTCCCAGTTGACCAGCCGCTTGCCGCGGTAGATCAGGCCCTCTTCATGTAGTCGCACGAAGGCCTCCTGCACGGCACTCGACATCCCCGGGTCCATCGTGAAGCGGTCGCGACTCCAGTCCACCGACGCGCCCAGCCGGCGCATCTGGCGCGCAATGGTTCCGCCCGATTGTTCCTTCCACTGCCAGACGCGTTCTACGAAGCGCTCGCGCCCCAGCTCATGCCGGGTCAGCCCCTCGGCATTCAACTGCCTTTCGACGACCATCTGCGTTGCGATGCCGGCGTGGTCCATGCCGGGCTGCCAGAGTGTCGCATCGCCCGACATCCGGTGGAAGCGCGTGAGCGCATCCATGATCGTGTCCTGGAAGGCATGCCCCATGTGCAGCGTTCCGGTGACATTGGGCGGCGGAATCACGATGCTGTAGGCGGGGCCTTCGCCATTCGGCGTGAACCGGCCCGCTTGCTCCCATTGCCGGTAGATGCGTTGTTCGATTTCCGCAGGGGAATAGGTCTTGTCCATGAACCCGGCGGCCGCGTCAGTCCTCGTTCGTGGCGAGATGTTCACGCAGGGCGGCTGCGACGAGTTCGGGCAATGCAGCACGCAAACGGTCGATGACGCGCTCGAACATGACGGCCTCAATATCGCGCGCCGCAGCGTGCAGCAGTTCGTCGGTCAGGTTCATCATGCGGCTGACCAAGGCCGCCTGCAGCGCGGAGATGTCGTCCGGCGACAGCAGGCCGGAGGCGTAGGGACTGCTTGCGTCACCTTCAGGGTCGGGGCGGGGAAAGCTGCCGGTCGCATGCAATTCGACGATGTCGGTCAGGATCGGCAGCTCATCGATTGCGTCGCGGCTCACGAGTCGTCACCCATTTCGTGCGTCTGGGGCTCGATGCCCTGCTCACGGTAATAGCGGAAGCGTTCGCGGCCCAGCCTGCGGCACTCTTCATCGGCGTCGACGACTTCGGCGATGCGCGCATAACTCTGAATCTGCGCAGGCACGCAGGCCGCCAGGTTGACCAGCATGTCCCGGTCGTCAGGCCCGCTGGCATTGCCCTCGGCGATGACGACCGGCGCAGCCGATCCGCGCGGCACGCCATCTGCGGCCAGCCGTTCGTGCGGTACGAAACTGCGATCGGCAAATGTCCACAGCAGGTCGTCGAAGGCTGCCCCACCGCCGGGCTCGAGCTCCACCCGGACGCGGTGCTCGTGTAACCAGGCTTTTTCGACCAGCCGGCAAGCGAATCGCAGCCGCGCTGCCGGGTCTGCGCTCGCCAGCACGTAGAAGTCCACGCGTGGCATCGCCATGGCCTCAATCTCCGTGCAGCAGCCAGTCCACCAGCAGCGGCACCGGTCGGCCGGTGCTGCCTTTCTGGCTGCCGGTCAGATAGGCGGTGCCCGCGATGTCCAGGTGCGCCCAGCGCAGGCCCTCGGTGAATTTCCAGAGGAAGCACGCCGCCGTGATGGCGCCGGCCTCGCGGCCAGCGACATTGGCGAAATCGGCGAAATTGCTCTTCAGAAGCTCCGAGTACTCTTCTGCAACCGGCATGCGCCAGGCGCGGTCACCGGATCGCTCGCCGGCCGCCGCCAGCGCTGCGGCGAGCTTGTCGTCCGGAGAGAACAGGCCGCAATAGTGCCCGCCAAGGGCGATCACGCAGGCGCCCGTCAGCGTTGCGATGTCAACCACGGCGCGCGGCTTGAAGCGGCGCGCATAGGTGATGCCGTCGCAGAGGATCAGCCGTCCTTCCGCGTCGGTATTCAGCACTTCTATGGTCTTGCCGGCCATCGACTTGACGATGTCGCCGGGCTTGGTCGCGCGGCCGTTCGGCATGTTCTCGCAGGTCGGCACGATGCCGACGACATTGACGGCGGCGCCGATCGTCGCAAGCGCCTTGATCGCTCCGAACACGCTGGCGGCGCCGGTCATGTCGAATTTCATCTCGTCCATCGCGGTCGGCTGCTTCAATGAAATGCCGCCGGTGTCGAAGGTAATGCCCTTGCCGACCAGCGCGACCGGGGCCGCGCTGCGCTTTGTTCCGAGATATTCGATCACCAGGAGACGCGGCGGCTCATCGGAGCCGCGCGTGACCGACAGGAAGGAGCCCATGCGGAGCCGGCGGATCGCGCGCTCGTCGAGCACGCGCACCCGGATCTTGCGATGCTCTTTTGCAAGCCGTCGCGCGGCGCGCGCCAGGTAGGACGGCGTGCAGACATTCGCGGGCAGGTTCGCGAGATCGCGGGTCAATGCCATGCCGATGCCAATGCCGCGGCCGTCGCGGATGCCGCGACGCGCACCGGCAAGGTCTGCAGATCGCACGCCGATGCCGAACTTTGCGAGCTTCGGTCGCGGTGGTTTGCGGCCCGACTTGAGATCGGGTATCCGGTAGAGAGTTGCGCCGACGACCTCGGCCGCGAGGCGCGCGGCGTAGTAGGCGTCGAGGCCGGGAATCGGCTGTGCAGGCAGGTACAGCATGGCGTTGGCGGCGCCACTCTTTGCGAGCCAGCTGGTCGCCACTGTCACTGCGCGGCGATAGGCCTTTGGGCCGTATCCCTTCTTCGCGCCGAGGCCGACCAGCAGCACTCGTTCGGCTGGGCCCCGCAGGCCGCCCATGATCGGCAGCGCTTCGCCGGTCTTGCCGCTGAAATCGCCGCGACGCAGCACCCGGCTGATCGCTTTACCGCTCGCGCGGTCGAGTTCGCGCGCGGGACCGGTCATTTCGGCGTTTTCGTGGATGCCGACGATGGCGCAGGCTGAGCGTTGCCGCGCTGCGGAAGAAGCGGTGGCGTAGAACTGCATTTTCGATCGTCCCCTGGCTGCGCCGGGCCGCCGCGGGTCCTGCCCGTTGAGTGCGCTGCGGCGCTGGTTTACCGTGTGCACGCCAGTTTAATCGAAAAGGACGGATCCGCGCGCCGGGGTCCGCACGATAACCGCCTTGTTCCGCACATTTGACCGCTATGTCCTGCGCGAAATCGCGGTTTCGTGGCTGGCCGTCACGATGGTGCTGCTCGCGATACTGGTCAGCGGTCAGCTGGCCAAGATTCTGGGCCTGGCTGCGGAGCACGGATTTCCGCGTGACATCGTCTTCGCGCTGATCGGCCTGACGACGCTGCAGAATCTGGTGCTGCTGGTGCCGATCGGCATCCTGCTCGCCGTGATGCTGGCGCTGGGCCGGCTGTATCACGAAAGTGAGATGACGGCCGTGAGCGCCTGCGGCGTCGGGCCGGCCCGGCTGTACCTGCCGGTCTATGCGCTTGCGCTACCGCTCGCGGTGGGGCTCGCGTGGCTCACATTCGAGGTGGGACCGGTGGCGCGCGACAGCGCAGAGGAACTGCGTGCCAAGGCGATGCGCGACGCTCAGTTCGGGAATCTGGAAGCCGGCGTGTTCAGGACATTTGGCGACGGCAGGGCCGTGTTCTATGCCGAGCGCAGCGACGCCAATGGCAGGCTCGCCAACGTGTTCGTGCAGCGATATGTGGATGACCGGGTCGAGGTCGCAACCGCTGCCTGGGCCGAACAGCGCGTGCTGGATGGCGGCCAGACGCAACTCGTGGTGCTGCACGATGGCGAGCGCATCGAGGGTGTGCCGGGCCGGCCCGAATTCCGGCGTATCCGCTTTGTCGAGCACGGCATCCCGGTGGTCCTGCCGGAACCTGGCAGCGGGCGGGATACTCCGGAACGCAAGCCGACCAGCGAGTTGATCGGTTCAACCACGCTTGCCGATATCGCCGAGCTGCAGCAACGCATCTCGATGCCGATCATGGTGCTCGTACTGGCACTGGTCGCGGTTCCGCTGGCGGCGCTGCGGCCGCGTGAGGGACGCTACGCGCGGGTTGCGATCGCGATACTGATCTATTTCGTCTATTCCAACCTGATCTCGGCCATGCAGGTCTGGATCGAAAAAGGGCGCATCGCTCCAAGTATCGGCAGCTGGTGGGTTCACCTGCTGGTGATAATTGTGGGACTGGTATTGCTGCATCGGCAGAACCCGCTGAAATTCTGGCGGAATCCCGGCGGGAGCAGGGCATGACGCTGCTCGACCGCTACCTCGCACGAACCGTCCTGATCCACACGCTGATGGTCCTGGCCGTATTGATGGCGCTGATGACGCTCGTGACCTTCATCGGCCAGCAGAACGACATCGGCGTCGGCAGTTATGGCGTCGGTGACGCTTTCCTGTTCACGGCGCTGACGCTTCCGCAGCAAGCCTACGAGCTGCTTCCGATCGCCACGCTGATCGGCGCGATCCTCGGTCTCGGCGCGCTTGCCCGCGACAGCGAGTTGACCATCGTGCGTTCCGTCGGAGTGTCGACCGTACGACTGGCCGCATCGGCTGCGCTAGCGGGCCTGGTTGTCGCAGCGGCGATGTGGCTGCTCGGAGAGTACCTGGCGCCACCAGCGGACCAGTACGCGCGCCAGCACAAGATCTTCAGCAAGTACTCGGAACTCGAAATCGGTGGCAGCAGCAGCGCGTGGGTGCGGCAGGGATCATGGTTCCTCAATGTCCGTCAGCAGGCGGCCAATAATCTTTTCGGCGGGGTTTTCGTCTACCAGCTGGGCGACGATCACCGGTTGCAGCTGGTTGGCCGCGCGGAAACCGCGGCGCAGGATCCGGCGGGGCGGTGGATCCTTTCGAATTATGCCGAGACCCGGCTGGAAGCCGGGCGCGTCCAGGTGCGCGTCAAGGACCGCGAGGAGGCCGGCGCCCGGTTCAACGCGGACTTCCTCGGTCTTGCCGTCACCAGGCCGACGGCGCTGCCACTGACGGACGTCTACGCCTTTGTCCGGCACCTGAAAGCCAATGATCTGGACCCGCGGCCCTGGGAGATCGCTTTCTGGTCGCGGATTTCGCGGCTGGTTGCGGCCATCGTCGTCTGCGTGTTTGCCGTGCCGTTCGCGCTCGGACCCCTGCGCGCAGCCGGCGCCGGGGCCCGCACGGTGCTCGGCATCATGGCGGGCATATTGTTCATCCTGTTGACGCAGACACTGGAAAACAGCGGCCTCGTCTATGATCTGAATCCGCTGCTGGTGGCCTGGGGACCCACGCTGCTACTGACCGTGGTTGCACTCGTCGGGATCCGGCGCGTCCACTAGCCGCGCCTTGCGGTTCGCAGCACGCGTGTCCCGCATGTCAGGTCCTGAAGGCTGCGGCCTTTGGCGTCGAACGGGATCCAGGCGAAATTCACGATGAGCGGCAGCAGCAGCATGCTGCCTGCCAGCACTCGCGCCGACCCACCGGGCGCAAATGCCAGGCGCGACCCATATTCGGCCGCGGCCGCCAGCGCGAGCCCGAGCGCAAAACGTCGCGTTGCGACCGACCATGCCGGCGCGCTGTTTTCCCGCATACAGAGTCGCAGCCTCCAGGCCATCATGCCGAGCGTCTGGCCGCCCCGCGTCCAGGCCAGGCCGAAGTATCCGAACGCGAGCAACGCCAGATAGCCGCGATAGGCCAGATAGATGGCGAGACCCTGTGAGGCCGGCGTGATTGCCTCGCCACCCGTCAGCGGCAACAGGGCCAGTGTCCCGGCGAACAGGATGGCCAGCAACGGCAGGCAGTCATATATGAGTGCGGCAAGTCGGCGCAGCGGGCCCGCTGCCGTCGCGCCGGCGCTGGATTGTTCATCCATGCGGGCGCGGATCGTGATGGCTCAGTGTTTTGGTTGATCGCCCGCTTGCTGCTCGATGAAGCTGCGCTTGCTGCGCAGGATCTGTCGGACCTGCGCGACGTCGGGGCGATCCGCGATTCTCGCGATGGCCTCCGGCAATTCGTGCCAGGCGCGCCCCCAGCTCATCAGGCGCACCGCGTCCTTGATGACTTCTGTCGTCGTCGTGTCGTTTGTGGGTTTGGTGCTCCTGCCGGCGGGCCTGGTCTTTCTTGCGGCCGGCCGCGGCTTGACCATGGTGGACGTGCTGTTTGTCTTGGCCTTCGCCTGCCCGGCTCCTTCCAGTTGGCGCTCGCGTTCCGGCTCGGCAACCGGCACGAAGCGTTCGACATGCTGCGAGCCGACCAGGTTGGTCAGAAATGACATCAATTCGAGCGCCTCGGACAGTGAGGGATCGCCCGTGGCAAGCCTTGTCTTCACGATGTTCTGCAGATCGGCCAGCCGCTGCCGCGCGAGGTCGATGACCCACTTGGTCGGCCGCTGGTGCTTCGGCCAGGGTTGGACCAGCCAGTACTGGTCCTCGGGCAGACCAGCGTAGCCGGCATGCAGCTCGAGACTCTTCTGCCACTTCTGCAGCAGCTGAAGTACGCGTTCGTCGGCCGGGGTCATCGCATGTCACCAGTCCAGGGACCTGCGAGTCAACATAAGCCAAGCACCAAGCCCGCGCAGCGGTTTCTACGCAGTTTTTGAGGTCCGTCACACTGCTTTGCCACAGGTGGATGGCGTCAATGGCTGTGCGAGCGCAGCGCCGGGATCCGGTCCCAGTGCGCGTTGCCAGGAACCGTACATCGGATTCGGGAGCACGAACCAGCGCACACCCCACCAGTCGTCATGGCGGCAGCGCGCCTGTTCGCGCTCGGCCAACGACTTGCCGCGCAGGTCGGCAATGAAATCGGTGAGGTCGTCGCCCACATTCAGCACGATGCGATATTCCCTTGCGACCTGCTGGCGGCGCGGCAGCTTCTCGCTGCTCCATTCGGGCCGCTCGCTTTTCAGCATCAGGTCGGCGTCGAGTGTCGGGGCGTCGAGCCCCAGGGCGCGCAGGTTCGAAAGAGTGTCGTCTTGCTGCGGGCAGCTCGACTCAACGCCGGTGCGCTGCTTGCACTCGCGATTCGTGATCAGGAACACGCGCACCTGCCGCTCCGCCGGATCCTTCAACTCGCGCGCGGCGCGGATGAAAGCCGCGGCTCCGGGGACGGCGGGTGCCGCGCGCGCGGCAACCCAGGCATCCCACAGCGCATCAAATTCGTCGGGACAGGATTCTTCGAGCAGCATCCGCGCCTGCGGTGCGCTGTTGTCCAGCACGGTTTCGTCAATGTCCATGACCACAGCCGGCGGAAGCGCGGAGAAACCGCCGGTCTGGGTTGGTTCGGCCGACCAGCCGGCATCGGCAAGGCCCGATTGCAGGCTACGCAGGGCCGCCCGGTAGATGCCTTCGGTCGAGGAGCGATACTCCGCTGAACCGCGGACCCACAGCGTGGCACGCTCGCCGCCTTCGGCAAACGGATGGTCCGGAGCGCAGCGCGATGCCGCTGCTTGATCCTGCGGCCGCGGTGTCGCACAGCCGGCAAGACCCAGTACGGCAATCACCGCAACCAGTCGTCGCAGCATGATCTGCGCAGTCCGTTTCATGAATCCACGACCCGCACGCCTCCAGCCGCAGTGCGTTCCGCATACAGGGCCGACAAACGCCTGGTCATCGGGCCGATTTTTCCGTCGCCGATCTGCCTGCCGTCCACCCAGGTGACACCGGC
>JAQBHG010000035.1:0-10065 GCA_032127975.1 Steroidobacteraceae bacterium | reverse complement strand
ACAATAGTCTTTTCATTAGCCAAGAAGTGCGCCGTGGGAAGTAGCGCCTGGCGGCGCGACGTCAGGAGACGATCAGCCTGATATCTCGATGCGTTGATGACGTAGGACCAGGGCAAGGTCATCCCGCCCAGCTTTCGGGAGTTTTTGTCGATCCACAACCATGTTGTCGAGCTGGCATAAATCCAGCCCACGCTGAAAAACAGAACCGCAAACAAAAAGATTAGACGTCGGACCATTCGGGTCTTCTGGATCTGAACCCTTGACAGGAACCAACAGGGCAAAGCACCGAGCAGCAGCAGATAGACGAGCAACTTGGGATGAAAAAAACTGCTTGCCTCCGCAAAATTGGTATTGAACACATTGCCCATCATGGATTTGTCCAACACCACTCCGTAGGTATCAATGAAATAGAGGGCGAACGCGTTGCATAGGGCGAAAATCATGCAAAGGGGCTTGATGAGCCGCCGTGAGACGAGGGATATCAGCGAAAAAACAAAAGTTGTGACGAAAGTCGTCAGGAAGAACAACGTGGCTAATGTAAGAACGCCACTGGGCGAGGGCCAGTCGAGGTTGGCGACTGCAAATGAGTAAAGTGGCCCGTGATAGAGAACTGCGTTGGCAAGTGCGACCAGAGCGATGAATCCGGTCGCGCGGGCATTCCAGTGCAAGGTTCGATCAACGGACCCGAGGCGATTGAGGAGCCCACGCAACGTCCAGTTCAAATTATGATGCCCTAGGAAAGGGGGCTTCGATCTGGCCGGGAATCAAGAGGCTGAAAAGCAAGCCGCCGGCGTGCAATCACTCCAATGTTATCGAACGACAATGCCGATTTCGCCGGTCCAACCCTCAGTCTGCTGGGTGAGACCGATCCGGCTGCCAAACCGCACTGTGACGTGCGGGGTTGGACTCCATTGAACGAAGGCAATCTGCCAGGCCTCGTCGAAATTGCTGCCGCCGCCGACCTGACCCTCGAGACCAGCGGAGACCCACCATACGTCCGAAAATTTCCGTTGGCCCTCGATTGACCACTTGCCAAAATCAATCGCACTTTCCGATGCGGAGTCGTATTCGAAGTTCATGCGTGCCGACAGCGTTGCCCACGAGAATCCGCGATTTAGTCCCACTCCGGGAAGCACGACCCAATCCTGGGTACCGATGAGATTCTTGTCGCGATTCTGTGGAATCAGTACGGAGACAATCGTGTATAGCTCCGGCCGATGGGCAGTCTCGGTCATGAATCGCCAGGTCAGCTCGGGCGCAATTTCGCCGATCCCGGATTCCTTCATTTCCACCGGCATCGACGTTAAGTCGTCTGACGCCTTGGTCAGCTTGATGCTCCCGCCGGTGACCTTCAACCCAAGTGCAATTGACTCGCTGACACCATAGCCCACGAAGAGGATTCCTCCGGAAGACTCGTATTTTCCCAAATAATCGTTATCGTCCACGAATCCAAATTCTTCCGGACTGTACTGGAACCCGCGATTCTCCAGGTGCTGATACGATGCGGCGCCGAGCCACTCGTCCCGGTTCAGATAAATGCCCGAAAGCGATGTGGGTACGCCTGGCCCGCGGTCCCGCAAATATCCCGCCGACTGCGGAACATCTTCGGCCCTGGCCGGATTGTGGCAAAGGCAGATTCCGCAAAGGACCGCTAGGGCAGCTGCATGCGTCTTCATCTTGCACCTCATGCCCAGTGCCGGGCGGCCCAGGTCTTACACAGCAGGATCTTGCTTCTCCTGCAGTTGAGTTAGACGCTATGAACCGGCAAATCCTTCGCTCTCTTCAGAACTCACCGGGCGCGCCATTTTCAACAAAGGCTTACGCAGTGCGTGGGCCTTACGCTTTTTTAAGCATACGGAAATCGTAGGGCCGCCCGTACGCGACTCATAGCCAAGTTCGCTAACGGCCAAAAGCGGGCGCTCGCCGTCGACAGCCCTATGTGGCCCAGCTTGGTTAGTATTGGCCTGTGAAGGTGACTGCGATCGCTCGATATCCGGTACGTTCCAGCAGAATCTGGTCGGCGTTGCGAACGCCCGCCAGGTTCATGATCTGCCCACTTCACCTTCTGGTGATCGGGTGCTTTCCGTCCTTTCTGTTTGCGTCGACGGCGAATGCTGAGTGGCTGGAAGTCAACAGCGATCAGTTCGTCATCTATGGTGACCAGAACGAAAAGGACCTCACCAAATTCGCTGAACGGCTGGAGCTTTTTCACGCCGCCATGGCGTATCGCTTCAGGATACAGCAGGCCAAGCCGAGCCCCTCCAATCGGGTGACGATCTATGTCGTTACCAATCGGACCAAGGTCCGCAAACTCGCAGGCAGCGACAATCGATATCTTGCCGGAGTGTACTTTCCCCGCGCCGGATCGGCCATTGCGGTGATCCCGAAACTGGACCGGGGATCGTCGCAAGACGAAATGTCAGCTGAGACGGTCCTCTACCACGAATACGCCCACCACTTCATGTCCGGCCTGACAGCCCGGGCCTTCCCCCGCTGGTTCGTCGAAGGGTTTGCGGAGTTTTTCGCCAGCGTCAGGTTTCAGCGAGACGGAAGTGTCGGTTTGGGCGCTCCAGCCACTCACCGGGCTGGCGAACTGACGTATGCCCGGTACGTCTCGATCCGCAGGATGCTCGACTTCGACGGTGGGGCCGGTGCCTCGAAGTCCGGCTACGACGCATTCTATGGTCAGAGCTGGGTATTGTTTCACTACCTCATGTTTGCGCCCGAGCGAGCGGGGCAGCTGACGCAGTATCAATCACTGCTGGCAACGGGCGAGTCTGCGCTCGATGCGGCTGGACACGCCTTTGGCGATCTCGACCGGCTCGAGAAGGACATGGAGTCCTACCTGAATCGCAAGAGACTCAGCTACCTGGTGATCGATGGGAAAGCGCTCAAGATCGGACAGATCACAATCCGTGCGCTTCGTCCAGGAGAGGCGGCAATGATGCCGACCAAAATCCGGTTGAAGGTTGGCGTGACCCAGGAAGAGGCGCTGGGGTTACTGCCGGAGGCCCAGCGCGTCGCAGCCCTTCATCCGGAAGACCCTGCCGTGCTTTCAGCCCTGGCCGAGGCCGAGTTCGATGCAGGCAACGACGATGCGGCAATCGCCGCTGCCGACAGCGCCCTCACCATCGAGCCCAACCAGATCAGCGCCCATATCCAGAAGGGGTACGCCTTGTTTCGCAAGGTTCAGAAAGGTGCCCTGCCGAAAGAATCCTGGAAAGACGTCCGCATTCAATTCGTAAGGGCGAACAAAGTCGAAAACGACAATCCGATCCCGCTCATCCAGTATTACCTCACTTTCAAGGAATATGGCGAGCCTCCGACCAAGACTGCGGTCGACGGCCTCGAATGGGCGATGGTACTGGCGCCGTTCGATTCCTCGCTGCGCTGGCTGGCGGCACAGCAAATGATCTCCGAGAACCGTCTGAAAGATGCGGCTCAGACGTTGGCTCCACTCGCTTACAGCCCGCACCCGGGCGAGCACACCGAAAGGGCGCGACAACTGCTGAAGGACGTTCAAGCCAGGATCGGGAGCGATCAAGGACTGCCGACTAACTGACCCCGTGCACCGGCTTCGGGTCGAAAGCAGACCTCCTGAAGAGGTCCACAGCGTAGGGTTGGATAGGTATTCGGTGTGACTTGGCGAGTCTCAGCGGAAAGATGGGCGAGGGCGGGCCATCAAACTGATTGAAAAATAAGACCCCAGAATTTACGTGATGCCCCTACGAACCAAGGGGTAGGGGGTTCGACAAGCGGAGCCGTCGTATGGCGCCGACTGCGGCGTCGAAGCCGCTCCTGGCGCAAGTCCCGTGCCTTCCCGCTGTGAAAATACGGTGCCGTCAACGCGCTCAGTACACGCGCGCTCGCACGCTCCCCTTGACAGCAGGGCCGTTTGGAATTCCTATGCCTTCTATGGAGGCCACAATAAATAGACCGGCTGGATGGGTGGCGCTTTCATTCGCACTCGTTCTCGTGCTCGGCGGCTGCTCCGAGAAGAAGTCCGAGGCGGGCGCCAGCCAGGCAAGCCCTCCGGCTCAGGAACAAGCCTCGATACCCGAACCAGCTCCGCAAGCAGCGCCGCCAACCGGGTCGAGTCCTGAACAGTCGCCAGCGCGTGCTGAACTGGCCGCGCCAGAGGCTGCCGCGCAACTCGGAAACCCGGAGCCGTCTCCTGCTGCGGCTGCGCCAACGAGTCCAGCGCTCCAGGCGAAAGCCGAACCGCCTCGGCCCGCTGAGGCGATGCCGACCCCCAAAGTGGAGGCGCCGCCGTCGCCGATGGCGATATCGAAGTCAGCCGAGACGACTCCGGTTGCGCCGCCAGAGCCCGCCCCCACTGAATCGAAAAAAGCGGTAGCGAAAGATGTGTTGGTGCTCACAGGTTCTCCGTTGGGCGGCGTCCGGTTCGAGCACAAGCTCCATATAGCGCGGGCCGGCAACAACTGCGCGACGTGCCACCACCCGTCCAGACCCGAGAAACCCGCCAGTGCGCCGCAACAGGCCTGCTCGGACTGCCACACGAGCGCGGCGCCGCCGCCGATGAAGACGAAACGTCAGGCTGCGTTCCACAACCCGACGGCGCAGTCCGGAACGTGCATCGACTGCCACAGGGCGGAGAGCGCTAAGGCGAAGAAGCCGCCGCTGAATTGCATGGAGTGCCACAAGAAGGAAAACAAGTAAGAGCGAACGGAAAACGCGTGACCAGACCAGTCGCCTTCCCAAATGTGGTCACGGGGCGTACTTGTATATGGGCCAATCTGGTTGTGCCAGGAATGTGACTGGCCCACATAGGTTTGCGGATTGGCAAGCGCTGCAAGTCACTGGATTAAGCGCACTCAAAATACCTTCGCTCGCCTACGAACCAAGGGGTAGGGGGTTCGACAAGCGGCGCCGCAGGCGCCGCGCAGGACGCGGGCGTCAGCCGGCGGTCCCGAGCGCAGCGAGGGACGAGCGGGCGAAGCCCGCGAGCAATCCCTCCGGGCGTGCCAATTACGACAAGGGCCTACGCAGTGCGTGAGCCCTTTTTTGTTGTTCCGCGCGTAGGGAACGACTCTGCCGGTTGGTACAGTATGCTTTCAGCACAGACACTGACGGCTCGCGGTGCGGAGTATGGAGGGAAAGTAAAATGGCTGTTCGCGCTATCGTCTGGGGAGTCGCACTCGGTTTCGGCGTCCTTTCCGCAACCGCCGACGCGGGTACGCGATTGTTACGCTTTCCCGACGTATGCGGGGATCATGTGGTGTTCACCTACGCGGGCGATCTGTGGACCGCGTCGACGAAAGGCGGGCTTGCCGCGCGTTTGACTGCGGCCGCGGGACTCGAGCAGTCAGCACGCTTCTCGCCAGACTGCATGCGCATCGCATTCACCGGCCAATATGGCGGCGGCGATCAGGTCTACGTCATCGCGGCGCGCGGTGGCGAGCCGGTGCAGCTCACCTGGTACCCCGCTCTCGGCCCCTTGCCCCAACGCTGGGGTTTCGACAACCAGGTCTATGGCTGGACCCCGGACGGCAAGTCCGTGCTGTTCCGGTCCTGGCGTGATTCGATCAACGCATCCGCGCCGAAACTGTTCAACGTACCGGCCAGTGGTGGTCTGCCAGTTGCGCTGCCGATGCCGACAGCGGGCGTGGGGCGCTATTCGCCCGATGGGCGGCAGCTCGTGTACTCGCCGAAGTTCCGTGATTTCCGCACCTGGAATCGCTACCAGGGTGGCTGGGCCCAGGATCTGTACGTTTACGACCTTGCGACCCGAACTGCGCGCAACATCACCGGCGATCCGCGCACAGATCGCGATCCAATCTGGATCGGCGATGCGATTTATTATCTGTCTGACCGCAGCGGCTATCTCAACCTGTTCCGTTACCAGGTACGAGATGGAGTCACCGAGCAGCTCACCGCATATCGCAATGCGGATGCGCGCTGGGCCAGCGGCGATAACGCGGGGCAAATCGTCTTCGAAATAGACGGCGCGCTGCACCTGTATCGCGTAGGCGAAGCTACGGATCATGCACTCGATATCACTGTGCCGAGCGACTTGGTGCGCACGCGTGCCGAAGAGCGCAGCGTCAAGGGCTACATTGAGGACTTCTCGTTGAGCGCGAACGGCAAGCGCGCCGTGGTTACCGCGCGCGGCGAACTGTTCAGCGTACCGCTGGAATACGGCATCACCCTCAATCTCACACACACACCGGGTACACATGAGCGCGAGGCACGCTGGACGCAGGACGGCAAGCGCGTGACGTACGTGTCCGATGCCGGCGGCGAAGACGCGATTTGGGTGCGTGATGCCGATGGCCAGGGCGCGAGGGCGCTGACGTCGGACAGCTTTGGCCGCCTGTATGCGCCGCGCTGGTCACCCGACGGAAAACAAATCGCTTTTGTCGACAGCGAAAGCCGCCTGCGTATCGTGTCGGTCGACAAAGGCCGTGCGATGCTGATCGCCGATGATCCGGGCATTTCCGCACGTGACTACGCATGGTCTCCAGGCAGCCACTACCTGGCGTTCACGCTCACCGACAAGGACACCCAAATCACGCGGCTTTACGTGCGCGACGTCGCTGCTGGCCGCAATATGGAATTAGGCGGCGCATTGTTCAATGCCTATGCGCCGGAATTTTCGCCGGACGGTCAGTATCTCTATTTTCTCGGCGACCGAGAGTGGACCGGACAGATCTCCAAAGTGGAATGGAGCTTTGCCGCCAATCGCGACACCGGCATCTTCGGTTATGCGCTTCGCAAGGACGTGAAAAATCCGTTCGCGCCCCGCAATGACGACGCTCAGGGGCAGGCTGACGATACGGCTGGCAAGAATGGGAAGGATGCGAAGGACGACAAGGGCAAGGGAGGAACAGGGAAGTCCAGCAAGACCGTCATCGACCACATCGACTTCGATGGCATGGAATCACGTCTGCTGCGCGCTCCGATTGAGCCGACCAACATTGCCTGGTTTGCCCCGACAGAAGAGGCGTTGCTTTACCTGGAGACGGACGCCGACTACTACGGTCGCGAGGGCGCGACCAAGCCCAGCCTGATGTCCTGGTCGTTTGAGGATCGCAAGGCCACTCAGGTCTTCGAGGGCGTCGAAAATCTGGATCTGGCCCCAGCCGCCGGCATCGTGCTGGTGCGCACGGACAAAGGCTTCAAGCGCATCGACCTCGCCAAAGCAGGACCCGAGACCGAGCCCAAGAATGTCAGCGTCGATGGGCTATTCGCACTGGTCGATCCAAAGGCCGAATACGAAGAGATTTTCAGCGAGGTCTGGCGCCGGTTCCGCGATCATTTTTACGTGCGCAACATGCACGGCTATGACTGGGAAGCCCTGCGCGCCAAGTACCAGCCCTTGATTGCCGATGTTGGCGATCGCAGCGATCTCAACTACCTGCTCGGTCAAATGGTTGGCGAGCTGGCTGCGGGTCACGCCTACGTCAGTGGGGGCGATCTCGGTCTGCCGCCGGCGCCGCACGTGGGCCTGCTCGGCGCGCGATTCGCGCCCGATGCGGCCAGCGGGCGCTATCGCATCGCGCACATCATGCCCGGACAGAACGACGAGGAACGCTACCGCTCACCGCTCACCGAAGTCGGCGTTGACGTGCACGAGGGCGATTATGTGCTGGCCATAAACGGCCAGCCGCTGACGACGCAGGAAAATCCGTACCGACTGCTGCGCACTCCGGCCGATCAGCTCGTGCAACTGACGGTGAATGCGCGCCCACAAGCCGAAGGCGCCCGCACCGTGCTGGTCAAGCCGATCGACAGCGAGGAACACCTCAACTACTTCGCGTGGACTCAGGGCAACAGGGACTACGTGAACCACGCCAGCGAAGGACGCATCGGTTACCTGCACATTCCGGACATGGGCGGTGACGGCTTGCGTGAGTTCGTGAAGTGGTTCTACCCGCAGGTGCACAAGCAGGGCATGGTCATTGATGTGCGCGACAATGGCGGCGGCAACGTGTCGGCCATGATCATCGAGCGTCTGTCACGTAAACTGATGGGTCTGGGATATTCGCGCGGATATGATCTCCCCGATACCTATCCAGGGCAGACCTTCATCGGTCACCTGGCAGCGCTGTGCAACGGCACCACAGCCTCGGACGGCGACATCTTCTCCTACATGTTCAAGCAGGCAAAGCTCGGTCCGCTGATCGGAACACGCACCTGGGGCGGTGTGGTTGGCATCAACGGCTGGGGTCCGTTGATCGACGGTGGTGAGGTCTACGTACCGCAATTCGCGACCGCCAGCGCCGATGGCGCCTATGTCATCGAAGGACACGGCGTGGAACCGGACATCGTCGTTGAACAGGACGTCGCGGCGCAGCTCGCCGGTCGCGACCCGCAGCTTGACCGCGCGCTCAAAGAACTCGAGGCGGCCATTGCACTACATCCGGTCGCACTGCCGCCACGTCCTGCCGATCCAGTGAAGACGCCGCAGTAGATCTTGGTTCGTGTCGCTTCTTCCAACCTGACCGAGGTATCTGGAGAATCTGGGAGGTTACTAATCGGGTGTCACAAATGGTCGTCCACGAGGGCAAGGGCGTCGCCGCCGGCCGCACCGAGATTTATCAGGGCACCGTGAATCTGCCCGTGGGCGGCTGGGTCGCCGCGCGAGCCTATGCCAGTGAGCCGCTCGCAGATGCGTGGCCGACGATGGCAAAGCGGTCCTTTGCGCACAGCTCGCCGGTGTGGATCAGTAAAGTCGGCAGCGTCGATCCGACAGCGCAGGCGGCGGCCGCGGCGGATTTGCTGCGCGCAATCGACGCCGCCGAGCAACGAGCCCGCGCGGCGTATGGCGAGGTAGAGACGCCGAAGATGCAGGCTCGCTTCGATGCGGCGCGTGTGCGGCTGAGCAGCCTCACCGGATCAGGAAAATAGTGGCAGTTCCCATTGCCTGTTCAGCCCGCACCGTCCACGCCGGCGAGCACATGATCGCAGCGCCCATGATTTGGTCCTTTGCTGAGGTGGTGACCGCTTGAACTCCTACCATGCCAGCCTGACCCGCTTCGAGCGGCTTCTGTCGCTCGTCACGCGCGTGGCGCCCGGCGAGGGCCGCGCCGCGTTCCTGTTCTTTCTGCACGGTTTCCTGCTGCTCGCCTCGTACCAGGTGGTGAAGGCGCTGCGCGAAGCCTTCATGCTCACCAAGTTTTCGGCCGAGACGCGCGCGTACGCGGTGGCGGTGATGGCGCTGGTCCTGATGCTCGTCGTGCCGCTGTATGGCCGATTGCGACACCACCTCCACGGCGCGGACCTGCTGCGCGCAGTCACGTTGTTTTTCGTGGTGACGTTGCCGCTGTTCGCCGTGCTCAGCCATTATCAGGTTCCCATCGCGTTTCCGTTCTTCATCTGGGTCGGCATCTACGGCCTCCTGGTCGTGTCGCAGATGTGGGCCTTCGCCGCGGACTCGTTAAACGTCAGGAGCGGCCAGCGCCTGTTTGTGGTGATCATGCTCGGCGCCAATGTGGGCGCCCTTGCCGGCTCCAAGCTCGCGCAGGTGGCAGTGACGGGGCTCACGCCCATGGGCCTCATGATCCTCGCGACCTGCACACTCGGCGCCACGCTGTTCCTTGCTACGCCGGAACGTGCCGCCATCCCGCCGGGATCGCGAGCAATCGAAATCGTTCGTTCCCGGCCCGTGCCCCGGCTGCTCGGCGGCATCGGCCTGGTGCTGCGCGATCGCTATCTGCTGCACATGGCGCTGTTCGTGGTGCTACTCAACTGGATCAATACCACGGGAGAATACATCCTCGCGGACTACGCGAAAGCCCATGCCGTGGCGCGCGTCGCTGAGAGCGGCGGGACACTCGACCTGGGCTCGCTCATCACCGAGTTCTACGGCAATTTCTATTTCTGGGTAACGCTGATCAGTCTGGCTATCCAACTGTTTCTGGTCTCACGCATTTACCACCTCGTCGGCGTGCGCGGCGCGCTCTTGTTCCAGCCAATCATCCTCGCGCTGGGATATGGCCTGCTGGCGTTCGGGCCGATGTTCGGCGACGTGATCGGCGGCTTTATCCCGTTCTTCTATCTGGTGCGCATGATCAAGTTCTCGGAGAACAGCATTGATTACTC
>JAQBHG010000034.1:0-3103 GCA_032127975.1 Steroidobacteraceae bacterium | reverse complement strand
CGGCACGTGCGGTCCGCGGCACAGGTCTTCCCAGTCCCCCTGCCCGTACAGCGAGATCTGCTCGCCCGCCGGGATTGCCGCGATGATCTCGGCCTTGTAATGCTCGCCGATGGACTTGAAGTGCTTGATCGCAGCATCGCGTGACAACACTCGCCGGTGCACCGGCTGATCCGCCTTCGCCAGTTCCCGCATCTTCGCCTCGAATTTCTCGAGGTCCTCCGGCGTGAAGGGCCGCTCGAAGGCGAAGTCGTAAAAGAAACCGTCGTCGATGACCGGGCCGATAGTCACCTGCGCCTTCGGGTAGATCGACTGGACAGCCTGGGCCAGCAGGTGCGCGGTCGAGTGGCGGATGATCTCGAGGCCCTCGGGATCCTTCGACGTGATGATCCTGATGCTGGCGTCTGCGTCGATCACGCGGGACATGTCGACCAGCTCGCCATTCACCTGGCCCGCAAGCGCCGCGCGAGCCAGGCCCTTGCCGATCGAGGCCGCAACTTCGGCCACGGTCACAGGGCGGTCGAAGGGCCGCTGGCTGCCGTCGGGAAGCGTGATCGTGAACATGGGCCAGATTATCGTTCAGTGGTGGGCGCGACAGGGATCGAATCTGTGCCCCCTATCATGCCAACGAGGACGATGTTGAGACACCAGAATCCAAGAAAGTCCGCCAGCAGAGGGAGGCGGGCTACCGCGGAAGCCGATCACTGCAGCCGCAAACGCTCGCTCAGCGCCCTGCAATCCGTCCCCGCGGGCAGCGTGCCCGGCACGTGGCCCCAGTCTCCGCCGAGCCGGCTCGCGCAGAACGCGTCGGCGGCGCGCGCATCCGCGTGGCGCAGCATCAGGCTCGCCTGCAGCGCGGTCGCGGCCATTTCCACCAGCCGGCGCGCGCGCAGTTCCTGGTCCGCGCGTTCCGCGAATTCGCGTTGCAGCCTGGGGAGAAATGCCTTCAGGTGACGGTTGTCGCCAGCGGCGCTGATTTCCGCAAACAGCGCGGAAAGGGATTCCGGTTCGCGCTCGACCGAGCGCAGCACGTCGAGGCAGATCACGTTGCCGCTGCCTTCCCAGATGCCGTTCAGCGGCGATTCCCGGAACAGGCGCCCGAACGGGCCGTCCTCGACGAAGCCGTTGCCGCCGAGGCACTCCATCGCCTCCACGGTGAACACCGGATTCCGCTTGCACAGCCAGTATTTCGAGATCGGCGTCATGATGCGCGCGAGCAGCCGCTCGTTGGCGTCGGTCGCCCCGCGGTCGAATGCCTGCGCCAGCCGGAAGGCCGTGAGGGTCGCCGCCTCGGATTCGAGCGCCAGGTCGGCGAGGACATTTTGCATCGCGGCGTGTTCGGCGAGCCGGCGGCCGAACGCGCTGCGGTATTCGCAGTGATGCAGCGCCTGGCTGAGCCCCGCGCGCATCATGCCCGCCGACCCGACGACGATGTCGAAGCGCGTGAGATGCGCCATCTCGATGATCGTCGCGATGCCCTTGCCGGCGGGGCCGACCAAATGCGCAAAGGTGTTCCTGAACTCGATCTCGCATGAAGCGTTCGAGCGGTTGCCGATCTTGTCCTTGAGCCGCTGCAGGTAGAACGAATTACGCGTTCCGTCGGGCAGTGAGCGCGGCACCAGAAAACAGGTCACGCGGTCCTCGAGTCTTGCCAGCGCGAGGAAGCCGTCGCACATCGGTGCCGAGCAGAACCACTTGTGCCCGGTGAGCAGATAGCCTCCGTCGACCGGCACTGCGATGCTGCTGTTGGCCCGCAGGTCCGAGCCGCCCTGCTTTTCGGTCATCGCCATACCGATCGTGGCACCGCTTTTCAGGGCGATCGGCAGCGGACGCGCATCGTAGGAGTTTGCGGTGAGCTTCGGTTCCCATTCGGCGGCAAGTGCCGGCGCGTGGCGCCGCAGAACCTGAACACCGGCAAAGGTCATGGTGACCGGGCACGAGATGCCCTGTTCGCCCTGGTTCCACAGGTAATTCAGGGCTGCGCGCGCGGCGAAGGCACCCGCCTTGCAGGCGGTCCATGCGAGCGAATGCAGGCCGGCGCCGAAAGCGAGCGACATCAGCTCGTGGTACGCGGGGTGGAATTCCACTGCATCGATGCGGTGACCGAAGCGGTCATGCGTCCTGAGCACCGGCCCGTAACGGTTTGCCTGGTCGGCGAGGACCTGCATGCGCTCCGAACCGACGAGTTCGCCCATCGCTTTCGCCTGGCTCCCGATCCAGCCAGCTTGCGACCGCTCCGCCGCAGCGACGAGGATGCAATCCTGCGTCCAGGCGTTGTAGCCTGCCAGTGGCGGCGGCTGGTTGGTGACTTCGTGTGTCGCGTCGGTCGCGGCGAACTCCACCGAATTTGCAATCTCTTGTTCCTGCCATTGCGCGCTCATACATTCCTCCGTTCCGGTGTCCCGCAGGAATCGATATTACGCCTCGGCGCCGGCCCGGACCCGGCCGGGCGTCTACCGACCTCACCATCGCTTCCGGAAGTCAGGGCTTTATACTTCTTGTGCGTTGACGCGCGAGCGCCCATGCGGATATCTGGACAGAATATGACCGCATGAGCGGTCACGCCGGCGATCACGGAGAACCACCGATGAGCTCAGACTATTGGACGGAGCATGAAGCGTTCCGCGATACACTGCGCAAATTCGTCGAGCGCGAGATTCGACCGCGGGTCCGGGAATGGGAAGAGGCCGGCGTATTGCCGCGCGACTCCACTCTCCCCTACCGCACTAATTGTGCCCGGGTACCGAAGAGCGACTCGGCATTGGCACATTTCCTCGACGAAAGCATCGGTATTCTCGATGGTCCGAATAAGATGCGTCCCGGCGGTGGCTCATCGTGTCGGCGGAATGGCACCGGGCGAGTGCCGAAGGACACAAGCCTCGAACTCGTGTGTCCAGCAGGGCGGCGAACTTGGCAGCGCACGCATCCGCGCCATGTCCGCGGAGTTGTTCATGCAGCGATCTGAGGTGGTGCCGTCCACTCGCGGCAGATGCGCAGCGTCTGCGCGGCGGCGAGCGGCTCGCCGGTCAGGCCGCAGCGCGCGCCCTGGGTCCCGGTCAGGAAGTGCGTACAGTGGCGGCACACGCCAAAGGCACGCCGGCCGTTG
>JAQBHG010000033.1:0-4530 GCA_032127975.1 Steroidobacteraceae bacterium | reverse complement strand
GATTCGGTGCCGGCGATGATATTGCCGCCTTCCGCAACGGTCTCCACCCACTCGGTCTCGCCGCGCAAGGTGACGCAGGGGCGGCCGAGAAAGAAGGCCTCCTTCTGCAGCCCGCCCGAATCCGTAAGCACGATCCGGGCGCCTGCGACGAGGCGGATCATGTCCAGGTATCCCAGCGGTTCTACCAGGCGAAGCCCTGGGGCCGGCGGCCGGTTCGAATGCATTTCGCGGATGCACTTGGCAGTTCGCGGGTGCACCGGGAACACAATCGGCCGATCAACGCTTGCGACCTGGGCGAGGGCGTCGAGCAGTCCCTTCAGGGGTTCAGGTTCCGTGCTTTCCGCGCGGTGCACGGTCGCCACGAGGTAGCCGCCCGCAGTCAGGCCGAGCCGTTCCAGCACTTGTGAACGCGTGCGGGCCAGCGCCTCGTTGAAACGCATCGCGTCCAGCATGACGTCGCCGACCAGGACGGCCCGGGCCGAGAGGCCCTCGGTTGCCAGGTTGCGCATGGCCTCCGGCGTCGGGGCAAACAACAGATCCGAGAGATGGTCCGCCACGACACGATTGATCTCTTCGGGCATCCGCCTGTTGAAGCTGCGCAGGCCGGCTTCCACATGCACGATTGGCAACTGCAGCTTGGCGGCCGCAAGCGCCGCGGCGAGCGTCGAGTTCGTGTCGCCGTACGCGAGCAGCACGTCCGGCTGTTGATCGATGAGCGCGGTCTCGAGCTTCTCGAGCATGCGCCCGGTCTGCTGGCCATGTGAGCCGGAACCGACGCCGAGATGCACGTCGGCGCGCGGAATGTTCAGTTCGTCGAAGAACACGTCGGACATCGACGAGTCGTAATGCTGCCCTGTGTGGATGATCAGGCTCTCGATGCCTCTGCCGCGGTCGCTGGCAGCCGCGATGGCGCGGCATACCGGCGCGAGCTTGACGAACTGAGGCCGGGCGCCGACGACGTGCACGAAGCGGGCAGGGGCCGGACCTTTTTGTTCAGGCCTCCGTGACATTGCGGCCCTCGCGCCGATACTGGCGCCCGCAGGCGCCACAACTCGCTTGCCGCGACTCCGCGTCGCCGCCGCCAAGGTCCAGGCCCACGCCGCAGTAACAAACCCAGCTGCGCACGCGAGCCGGATTTCCGTAGACGACCGCAAAGTTGGGCACGTCGCGCGTGACGACCCCGCCGGCGCCGACGACGCAATAGTTGCCGAGCGTGACGCCACAGATGATCGTGGCATTGGCCCCGATCGACGCGCCGCGCTTGACGAGCGTGGTCTTGTACTCATCCTTGCGCTCGATGAAGCTGCGCGGATTGATCACGTTCGTGAAGACCATCGAAGGCCCGCAGAAAACGTCATCCTCGATGATGACGCCGGTGTAGACCGAGACATTGTTCTGGATCTTGACATTGTTGCCGATCACGCAGCGAGGGGACACGACGACGTTCTGGCCGATGTTGCAACGCTCGCCGATGCGCGAGTCGCGCATCACGTGGCTGAAGTGCCAGATCTTCGTGCCCGTTCCGATCTCGCACGGCTGGTCGATGACCGCCGTCTCGTGCGCAAAGTAGGGTTGCGCCGCCCCGGTGGTGCCCGTCATGTGATCGCGAACTCCGCGCCGAACTGTTGCAGGAATGCGTTCACTGTCCGGATGACCTCGTTGTTGTTGAGCGTGTTGTTGACGAATTGTGCCGTGTTGACGACGTAGAAATCCTGGTGCCGGGTCCTCGGCGTCTGCACCCGCGCGGAATAGTCGAGCACCTGCAGCGGCTGGACCTTGAATGCCCGGTTGATGTGAATGCCGGCGATGTCGCGATCGTCGAAATCGGGAAACATGTTGTGGAAGCCCTGCATGAACTCCGCCTTGATGTCTTCATCGGTCCGCCGGAGCATGGGATCGTCGGAGAGCACGTACTTCGGCAAATAGGTGAGGTAGAGACCCGACGTTTCGTCCGTTGCCACCAGGGAACTCATGCCGATGACGCCGGTGAAAGGGATGCGGTCGTCCGCGATGTTGAGAATATAGTACGGGACGAGCTGCTTGCGCGTGATGAGCGCCATGCAGATGACGCCCAGGTACTCGATATCGCCCTGCGGCGGAACCTGCGCGAGTTCGGGATCGACAACGCTGCGCAGCACATTCACGGGCCCGGTGAAGATGACCTTGTCGAAGGCCTCCGTCTCGCCTCCCGCGACGACCTCAATGCCTTTCGCGGCACCTGCGCGCACCGCCTGCACTTCGACGCCGGTGCGCACGGTCCCGCGGGCCCTGGCGATGAGATCGAGCAGCCGCTCAAACACAGTGCGGTAGCCACCCGACACGTAGCCGAGATGTTCCTTCTGAGCCGCTGCGTCGCGCGCCGAGAACAGGCGCTTCACATACGTCCAGATGAATACTGCGGAGACACGCTTGTAATGCTCCCCGAGTTTCGCCAGCAAGAGCGGCTTCCAGAACTTTTCAAACGTGGCGCGCCCCGAATAGCGAACCAGGAATTCCTCGACCGTCATGTGCTCCAGGCGGCGCCAGTCGCTGATCCTCGAGCAATAGAGGATCGTGAGCACCAGCCGGAACTTGCTCCACGGGTTGAGCAGCGGAAAGCGGAGGAAATCGAGCCCGCTGCTGAGCGAGTGAAATTGCTCATCGACATAGTAGCCGGTGCGGGTCGGGCTCCAGTGCAGCCGATCCGCAAGGCCGATGCGCCGGATGAATTCCACCAGTGCCGTGTCGGAAGGCAGGATGACGTGGTAGAAGCGGTCCCAGACGAATGGTCCGAAATCGTGCCACGTCGCAAGCCCGCCGGGCTGCGGAGCGCGCTCGTAGACATGCACCTGGTGGCCGGTTGACGCGAGACGCTCGGCCAGCGCAAGGCCCATGAGTCCGCCGCCGATGATGCCGATACGCATGCCCGCTGCGGTCTTCGCGCCATCCTGCGTTTGGGTCATTCGAAAGCCGCTTTCGCGGTCACACGGCGTTGCCACTCGATCGTGCGCGTGAGGCCTTCATCGATGTCGACCCGCGCACGCACTCCCAGCAGCCGTTCGCAAAGCGACACGTCAGGGACGCGGCGCATCACGTCCTCGTACTTCTGGCCGCTAAAGGATGCGTATGGCACGAACTCGATGCGGATGTCGCCGGGCGTCCCGGAAAGTCGCTTGATGCGGCGGGCGAGATCCAGGATCGTCGTTTCCTGCGTGCTGCCGATGTTGATGATCTCGCCATTGGCCTCGGGGCGTATCAACGCCTGGTAGATGCCTTCGACGGTGTCGCTTGCGTAAGTGAAACTGCGGGTCTGGCTGCCATCGCCGTGAATCGGGATCGGCTTGTCGTTGAGCACGCAGTCGATGAACACGGGCGGCGGGCCGCCCCACCAGCTCAGGGGCTGCTTCGGTCCATAGGAGCCGAAGAAGCGCAGGATTGTCACCGGGAAGCCATAGGCGTCCTGATAGGCGAGCGCGAGATGCTCATCGAAAAGTTTCGAGACCGCGTATGCCCAGCGCGGCGACTTCGAATTGCCGATCACGCTGTCGCTGTCCTTCTCGCTGAACGGCAGCTTGGGGTTGCGGCCATAGATGTCGGAAGTCGAGGCCAGGACCAGCTTGCAGCCGAGTCGGCGGGCAAAGTCGAGGGCATTCTCGGTGCCGCGGTAGTTGATCTTCAGCGTGTCGATCGCCTTGCCGTAGCGGGGGATCTTGAAAGCGGCGAGGTGGACGATCGCGTCAAACTTGCCATCGAGCTCGGCAAAGGCCTTCGGATCCGTGACATCGGCTTGAGTGAACCGGAATCGAGGTTCGTCGCGAAACTCCGCGATATTCTCGAGCTTGCCCATCGACAGGTTGTCGATTCCCAGCACGTGATGGCCCGCTTCCAGCAGGCGTCCCACCAGATTCGAGCCGAGAAAGCCCGCGCATCCGGTGACGACGTAGGTGCCCGTCATGCATTACCCCCATCAGGAGCCTGCATCGACTCCCGCTGTTCGCGCAGCAAGGTCGACTCGAGGTGAAAGAGTTCGTCGAAATACTTCTTGTTTTGCAGCGACAGCATTGCCATGCCGGTGAGTTGAATTGCCAGCATCAGCGACAGCAACCCGACGATGAATGTATGCGGATACTGGCTGTAGGCCAGCGCCACGGCCGACGAAATGTCCCACTGCAAACCCGGAGTGGCCTTCAGTTGTGCGTAGGCATCGATGAAATGGATGACCATCCACGTATTGACGTACAAGGCAAAGGCGAGCAGCAGCAGGCCGGGAACCAGCAGGAATGTGAAGGGCCGCAACATGTAGCCCGAGACGGTCGTCCTGAGGATCTGCTGCAGGATCCTGATGCTCGAGCGACGCTGCCCGCCCGCGCGGTTCTGGCGCTCCCAATTGAGTTCGGCCGGGATTTCCTCGATGCTCGCGCGCAGGATCCGCGCCTTGTGGATCATTTCGGGCATGACGTCCATGCCCGTATTCCGCAGATGAAGTGAACGCAGGAATCGCCCGTCAATCACACGGACCATGCAGGTCAGGGTGCTGAATCTGTGGCCCGA
>JAQBHG010000032.1:0-4885 GCA_032127975.1 Steroidobacteraceae bacterium | reverse complement strand
TTCATGCAGGAAGTGCACGCAAGCTTGCGGCGACACAAGGATACGCAATCGCCACTCCGGCAGGTGGCTGGCGAAATTGCGGCAAGTACGCGGCTGCTGTGCTTCGACGAATTCGCGGTCAGCGACGTCGCCGATGCAATGATCCTGGCCTCGCTGCTGGAGGAGCTCTTCAGGAATGGCGTGACGCTCGTTGCCACGTCCAATCTTGCGCCCCAGGAACTCTATCGTGACGGGCTCCAGAGGGCGCGCTTCCTGCCGGCGATTGCGCGGATCGAGCGCCATTGCAGGGTCATGGAGCTGGACGCCGGCGTCGACTACCGGCTGCAGCTGCTCGAACGCACGCAATTATTCCTGGGGCCGGAGATCGCGGACGCGGAGCTCCGGATGGCCGCCGAGTTCGAGCGCATGGCCGACGGACCCGGCGTCGTGGATGTCGACGTCGAAGTCGAGGGCCGCCCGGTCCGCGCCATCCGCGAGGGCGATGACATCGTCTGGTTCGGCTTCCACAAGCTCTGCGAAGGTCCAAGATCTGCCGCCGACTACATCGAAATCGCGCGCTGCTATCACACCGTGCTCGTGAGCCGCATCCCTGTCATGGACGCGGGCACCGACGACGCCGCGCGACGATTCATCACGATGGTGGATGAGTTCTACGACCGTGGCGTCAATCTGATCCTGTCAGCCGACGCCGGCTCGCCGGAGGCCCTCTATCGCGGCGAGCGGCTCGCCTTCGAGTATCGCCGCACCGCAAGCCGACTTCACGAAATGCAGGGTCGCGAGTATCTCGCAAGGCCGCATCGTCCCTGATGCTTCAGACCTTGCCATCCCCTGCCAGCGGCATCGGCTCTCCCATCCGGTACACCGCGATGATCCGGTGGCTGACAGTGTCCCTCAGCACGTTGAACCACTGGCCGCAGCCGAAGCTGTGGCACCAGCGCTCGGCGTGCTGGCCCCTGGGGTTCGAGCGGAAGAAGAGGTAGCTGGACCAGGCCTCGTCGCTGCACTCCTGCGGCGGCCGGGAGATGTGCGACTCGCCGCCGTAGGTGAACTCCGGCTCGTCGCGGGTTCCGCACCAGGGACACTCGATCCGCAGCATTTCGGTATCCTACCGAGGACATCCGATGCAGCGCTATTCCTTTCCTGCCCTTGCCCTGCACGCCCTGCGCGGCCACAAGCGCTGGCCAAGGGTATTGCAGTCGACCGACCCGAAGCCCACCTACGACGCCGTGATCGTGGGCGGTGGCGGCCACGGGCTTGCGACCGCCTACTTCCTGGCAAAGCAGCACGGCATGCGCCGCGTTGCCGTGCTCGAAAAGGGCGCCATCGGCCATGGCAATACCGGCCGCAACACGCAGGTGATCCGCTCCGACTACTACCACCTGCCCAGCTCGAAATTCTTCGAGCGTTCCTTGCGGCTGTACGAGGGCCTGAGCCGGGAGTTGAACTACAACATCATGTTGAGCCAGCGCGGCAAGATCAATCTGGCCCACAGCCCGCACGAAATGGAGATCCAGCGCCGCGCGACCAATGCCATCCGCATGAATGGCGTCGACGCGGACATGCTGACGACTGAGGAACTGCGCAAACTGGAACCCGCCCTCAACTTCAACGGCCGCTACCCGATCGAGGGCGGCTCCGTGCAATGGCGTGGCGGCCTGGCGCGTCACGATGCAGTTGTCTGGGCATTTGCGCGCGCAGCCGGTGCGCTCGGGGTGGACATCGTGCAGGGCTGCGAGGTCACCGGCTTCCTGCTCACGAACGGCCGCGTCACCGGCGTTGAAACGAATCGCGGCCGCATCTCGGCGCCCCGCGTCTGCATGGCGGTCGCCGGGCATTCAAGCGTGCTCGCGCGCAAAGCCGGCGTCGCCCTCCCGATCAACAGCATGGCGCTGCAGGCCATGGTCACGGAACCGGTCAAGCCGATGCTGAATCACGTGCTGATGTCCGCCGTAGTTCACGTCTACGTCAGCCAGTCGGATCGCGGAGAGGTCGTGATCGGCGGCGGCGCAGACATCTACCATTCCTATGCGCAGCGCGGCGGCCTGCCCGGCCTCGAGGCCAACGCACAGGCGGCCGTCGAGTTGTATCCATCACTCGGCCGCCTGCGCGTCATGCGCCAATGGGCCGGCATCGTGGACATCACGCCGGATACGAGCCCGGTGATGGGCCTGACGCCGGTGCAGGGACTCTATGTCAGCGCGGGCTGGGGCACGGGCGGCTACAAGGCGATACCCGCGGGCGGCGAGACAATGGCCTGGACGATTGCCAATGATCGTCCGCATGAATTGATCGCGCCATTCGGCCTCGGGCGATTCACAAGCGGCGCGCTTGTCGACGAAGGCGCGGCGTCCGGGGTGGCGCACTGATGGCTGCGCGGTTACGCAGCGGAGGCTACCGGCTCGCGGCTGGCGGCCGGATCGACCGCTCACGTCGGTTGTCATTCCGCTGGAATGATCGCGCGATTCCCGCCTTCTCCGGCGACACCGTCGCCTCGGCGCTGCTGGCCAATGGCGTCCGCATCGTCGGCCGCGGCATGAAATTCCATCGGCCGCGCGGCGTCCTGTCGGCGGGCATCGAGGAGCCCAATGCGCTCGTGACACTGGGCTCCGGCGCTGAAGTCGAACCGAACGCGCGCGCGACCACAATTCCCGTGTACGAAGGGCTGGACGTGCACGCGCAGAATTGCTGGCCAGGCGTCGAGTTCGATCTCGGGCGCGTGTTTGATGTCACTTCACCGCTGTGGCCAGCGGGTTTCTACAACAAGACTTTCGTCTGGCCGTCATGGCAATTCTACGAGCGTTTCGTCCGGAACACCGCCGGGCTGGGTCCTGCCCCGCGATCGCCGGACCCGGCGCGTTATGACTCAGTCAATGCCCATTGCGACCTGCTGATCGTCGGCGCCGGAGCAGCGGGATTGCACGCCGCCGCGATCGCGGCCCGCGCCGGCATGACGGTGCTGCTCGTCGAGCAGGACATCGAGTGCGGCGGGCAATTACTCTGCTCAACAGCGATGATTGATGGCAAGCCTGCAATGGACTGGGTCGGGTCCATCGTTTCGGAACTCAAGACCCTGCCCCATGTGACGCTGCTCACCGGGACGACCGCGTTCGGGCTTTACGACCATGGCAATGCCGGCCTACTGCAGAGACTCGACCTGACAGGCGTGAAAGGCACGACGCGGCAACGATTCTGGCGCGTGCGCGCGAAGCAGACCCTGCTCGCCACGGGCGCGATCGAGCAACCGCTGGTATTCGACAACAACGACCTGCCGGGCATCATGCTGGCTGGCGGCGTGCGCCAGTATGCCAATCGCTACGCGGTGGCCGTCGGCCGGCGAGTCGCATTCGCGACCAACAATGACTCGGCATACCTGGCCGCACTGGACCTCGCGACGGCGGATGTTGACGTGCCGCTCCTGCTGGATAGTCGCGCCGACCCGCCCGCTGCGCTCGCAGGCGCATTGCGCACGCGCGGAGTCGAGGTTCGCGCCAGTGCGGTCGTGATCAAGGCAACCGGGGGCAAGTCGCTGCGCGCCCTGCGTGTCGGCACGATGGCGGCCGATGGCTCGATTAGGGATGAATGCGACATCGCCTGCGATGCCCTCGGCATGTCCGGTGGCTGGGCGCCGACCGTGCATCTTTTCTCACAGGCACGCGGCAGGCTCGACTTCGATAACCTGCGGCAGTGCTTCCTGCCACGGGCGGGATCTGCACCGGTGCTTTGTGCCGGGGCCCTGAGTGGTGCGATCACGCTGGTCGAAGCGCTGGCAAGCGCCGCTGATGCGCTTGGGGCGCCGGCAGGTCCTGCGACAATGCCCAGTATCGAGGAGCCAAGGCTGAGTTCCGGGGTCGGCATGCTGCGTCGCGCGCCTGCGGGGCGTTCGAACCGGCAATGGCTGGACCTGCAACACGACGTCACCGTCGCCGATGCCGAGCTCGCAATTTCCGAGGGATTCGAAAACATCGAGCATCTGAAACGCTACACGGCGGCAGGCATGTCGGTCGACCAGGGCAAGACCAGCAACTTGAATACACTGCTGACCGTCGCCGAGCTGACCGGCAGGAACGGCAGCGACATCGGCACGACGACCTATCGGCCTCCCTACTCTCCCGTCACGCTGGGCGCGCTGGCTGCGCGCCAGACCGGCGATCGCTACGCGCCGCGGCGATTGCTGCCCGCACATTCGGAGCATGAGGCATTGGGCGCACACTGGTGGGAAGCCGGCGGCTGGATGCGCCCGGCCTGCTATCCGCAAGGCCAGGAGTCCTTGCACGACGCGATCCGGCGCGAAGCGCTGGCGGTGCGCAACGCGGTCGGTATTTTCGATGCCTCGCCGCTCGGCAAGATCGAGGTCACCGGGCCGGACGCCGCGCAATTCCTCGATCGCTTCTACATCAATAATGTGCTGACCATCGAGCCGGGCCGGATCCGTTACGGCTTGATGCTGAACGAAAACGGCGTCATCATCGATGACGGCACGATTGCAAGCCGCGGTCCCGGACATTTCGTCATAACGACCACGAGTGGCGGCGCCGGTCGCGTCGCGCAGTGGCTCGAGGAATGGCGCCAGTGCGAGTGGTCCGGACTCGAAGTGTTCGTCACGCCGGTCACGACACAATGGGCAACAATCGCCGTGTCCGGACCGAGTGCCCGCGATCTATTGCAGCGGCTCAGCACCGATATCGACATCGATCGCCAGTCGCTGCCGCACATGCAGCTGCGGGAAGGCCGGATCGCGGACGCGCCGGCGCGCCTCTATCGGGTCAGCTATTCCGGCGAACTCGGCTTCGAAGTCAACGTACCCGCACGCCATGGCGCAAGGCTCTGGCGCGAGCTGATGGCAGCAGGAAAGGAATTGGGTGTCGTGCCATACGGCGTCGAGTCC
>JAQBHG010000031.1:0-18619 GCA_032127975.1 Steroidobacteraceae bacterium | reverse complement strand
CATTTCGAATGGACGTGTCGATTTCGGCATCGGCGAGGGAGCGACGCGGCTGGAACTGGGCGGCTTCGGCATCAAGGCGAAGGAGAAACGAGCCATGGCCTGAACAGTCCGCGAGCGGTGGAGATGTCCGTCTACATTGTCCGCGCCTTTGTGAAGCTGCGGGAAGTGCTGGCCTCGAACACCGGGCTCGCCCGCAAGCTTGAGGCGCTGGAGAAATCGGTCGCGACGCTGGATGCCAGGACGCGTCGGCAGTTCGAAGAGGTCTACAGTGCGATCCGCGCACTGATGGCGCCACCGGCCGCAGAGTCTCGGCCGATCGGGTTTACCGCGGACATCGGGAAGAATCGCTAACTACGAAACTGCGGCCTGGCACCAGAACTCCAACAGCCCACGCGCCCTGGCGATCAGTAAAGTTTGTACATCAGCCAGATAACCGATGAATTGATGACGAGATGCGCCGCAATACTCGTGGTAGATGACGGTATCCGTAAAAGCACCACCGGAAGTCGAGATCGCCACGCGGATTGTCTTTGCGCGGGGCCAGCGGGTATTGCTGGACACGGACCTGGCGCAGCTTTATGGCGTTACAGTCAAGCGCGTGAATCAGCAAGTTCGTCGAAATCGGAACCGATTTCCGCAAGATTTTGCGTTTGAGCTAAGCGCGCCTGAGACGGTGAACTTGAGGATGCAATTTGCATCCTCAAGTTGGGGCGGACGCAGGGCACCGCATCTAGCATTTACTGAGCACGGAGCGCTGGAGAAATCCGTCGCGACGCTCGATGCCAGGACGCGAAAGCAGTTCGAAGAGGTCTACCGCGCAATTCGAGCGCTGATGGCGCCGCCTGCCACGAAGAAGCGGCCGATCGGGTTCACGGCGGACATCGAGAAAGGCGGCTAACTGCGAACTTGCGACCCGGCACCAGAACTCCCAGAACTCTCGCGGATCAGGGAACAACGCTCAAGTAGTACTCCGCATCCGGGTTCGGCATCCCATCCAGCCTGCTGAGCAGATACTTGTTCGTGCCGACCGCATCGTAGAATACGAACAGGCCGTGCTGGGAGTAGGCGAGGTTGTTGACCGTCACAGGTCCGATCCCGTAAACGGCCAGGCGATTGAGGAAATCGCTTTCGTAGAACGCGAGGTGCTCGTAGCACGGCCCGGCCGACGGGACGAGCTCGCAGTGATACAACTCGTCCTCGATCAGCGCGATCTCGGTTAGAGCGGCGGACTGGCTCAGGAAACGGATCCGCCATCCATAGGGGCTTGAGGGGCCTGTCGGGGACAATTGCAGCGCGCCTGAGTAGACCATGTCTTGCGCCTGCACCGTGCTCGACCGGAAGGTATTGCCGCAGGCGGTGTAGATCGTGGCGCCAGTTTCCTGGAACCAGAGATTACCGCACATCGCGTAGTCGCCGTGGTACGGCGAGTCGTAAAGAAGCGATGCGACGCCTGAAGTGATATCCCACTTCTGAATATCGCTGGGCGAAAGACCGTTGTCCGCCGTATAGATGAAATTCGCGGAAGGATGCAGGCGCGCGTGCGAGCCGGCACGCAAAGGATAGCTGCCGAGTTGCTCGGTATTGGTCGCAATGTCGATCGAATGTGGCTGTACCCACTGGTCGACCAGCGGGAACGCGTGCACGCTGCCGCGGCCGTCCAGCACCAGGTCGAAGACGTCGGCGCTGACATTGAGCAATATCGGGGCCGGCGCGCCCGCCTGCCCGATCGTGGCCAGGTCGACGACGGTGATCAGCGCGTCGTGGCCGACCGCCGCGGTCAGGCCATCCGGCGAGATCGAGACGGCGGTCGGCGGCTTGTTGAGCGGCTGCTGCTGCTCGGTGCCGGTGGCGACGTCGTAGACGTAGAGCACGTTCGCGGGGTAACTGCCGACCATGACGATCTTGTTGAGCGACTTGCTGAACTCCGCATCGATGATGTTGTGCGGCAGGGCGACGCGGCTTGCGACGGCGAGCGGCGTGACGCCTGGCTCCGGCGCCGTGCCCACGGAGAGCATCGTGGACACGGTGAATGGGCTGCCTTGCACCTGCCGCACGCAGCTCGAGTCGTAGCAGACCGTGATGGTGATGGTGTCGGTGTACGTGCCGGAGCCGAGCGACTGGGCCGACCGGAAGGTGATGTCCACGTCGGCAAACGCGCCAGCGGCACCGACTTGGGAAGTCACGTCCTGGACGCCGTTCGACGTATGGCTGGTCTGTACGTAGATGCCCGAGACCGGCGTCGGGGAGATCGTGAGAAACACGCCATCAGTGCGGCCAGACGTCTCGCCGGTGTTCGCCCCGATCTGGATCGAAGTCCGGTCGATGGTCACGGTGGACGTGCCGTTTCCGCTGACGACGTAGGACGTCGTGACGTTTATGGGGCTGCCCGCGACCTGCGTCACGCATGGCTGCTCGGTGCAGATGCGAAGCTGGATGGTGTCGGCGTAGGTGTTGTTCTGGAGCGAGCCGGGCAACCGGAAGACGACGTGCAGGATCGCTTGCGTGGCGCTGCTGCTGATGAAATCAACTGTGCTGATTCCCACCGCCGAATAGGTGCCTTCCACGAAGAGCCCGGCTGCGGGTGGATTGGTGACGGTCAGCGTGACGCTGCCGATCGGCGAGTCATTGCCCGGGGTCGCTGCGACCGAGATGTTGGTGGCGCTCGCGGTGACGCGCGGGCCGGAGCCGGATCCTGGCGGATTGCCGCCATTACCACCACCGCCACCGCCGCAAGCCTGCAGCAGTGTGAGGAGCAGGAGCGCGCTCCATCGCGGCATCGCCAGCGTCATGCCCCGACCCTCCCCGAAGTCACGGCTGATCCAGCTTTTGGTGAGCCGATCTTAGCAGGGGGCAGTCTCGGGCGGCATGGGCCGCGGAACATAAGCGAGGGAGAATGCAGCGCCGGGCGCCGTGTGCATCAAAATCATGAGCTTGGAGTATCGTTGGAACCCGGACCCCCCAGGGAAACAGGGTAAATCCATGCTGGAGCTCGTCATGTCTCTCGTACTCACCTCAACGGCCTTCACCCACGACGGCCCGATCCCGAAGCTCTACACCTGCCAGGGCAAGGACATTTCGCCCGCGCTGGCCTGGAGCGATCTGCCGAAAGGCACGAAAAGCCTGGCGCTGATCGTGGACGATCCCGATGCGCCGGACCCGGCCGCGCCAAAGATGACCTGGGTGCACTGGGTGCTCTACAACATTCCGGTAAGCGCAACGGGATTAAAGGAAGCGATCGCGCCCGCCGCGCTGCCGCCCGGCACGCGCGAAGGGACGAACGACTGGAAGCGCACCGGCTACGGCGGCCCGTGCCCGCCGATCGGACGGCATCGCTATTTCCACAAGCTCTACGCGCTGGACGTCGTGCTGCCGGATCTCAAGCAGCCGACCAAGGTTGCGCTCGAGAAAGCGATGCAAGGGCATGTGCTCGAGAAGGTCGAGCTGATGGGGACCTACCAGAAAGACTGATCGCCTTATTGCCTATCCTGGGCAAAAATGGAAAGTTCCCGTATTGGGAACTTTGGGTTATTCTGCGGTTTGGAAAGTACTCAGGTCGACCGATGAGAATTGTCGGGCGCGGCAAGCTCGATGCGTTTTGCACGCGGCACCCGGATACACGGCCTTGGATCGAAGCATGGCTTCACGAGACCGAGAGCATGGCATGGACTACGCCGCTGGCCATCAAGATTCGCTATGGATCGGCAAGCTTCCTGCGCAGTAATGTCGTGATCTTCAATGTCCGCGGTAACAACTATCGTCTCGAGGTTCACGTTGCCTACAGGAACGGAATTATCACGGTGCTTTGGTTAGGAACACACCGCGAATACGATGAACGCAATCGGCGGAGATAGACCGATGGGAATTATGGAACCGCAAATCCTCAAGACTGACAAGCAGCACCGGGAATTCCTGGCCGAGGTTGAGCGACTCGCGGCACTGGATCCCGATCCTGAATCAGCTCAAGGCCTGCGTCTTGAGCTGCTGGCCAAGTTGGTCGAGGACTATGAGAAGACTCGATTCGCTTTCGCCAAGCCCGATCCCATTGACGCCATTTTGTTCAGGATGGAACAGCAGGGGCTCAAGCAAAAGGATATCGCGCCATATCTAGGCGGCAAGAATCGCGCGTCGGAGGTGCTCTCCCGAAAGCGCTCACTGACCTTGCCGATGATTCGTTCGCTTTACAAGAAACTCGACATTCCACCGGGCCTGCTGATTCGCGAACCGGCTGCCAAATACAGGGTGACGCCAACCGTCAAACGTCCCAAAAAGAAAAGATAGGGCGCCGATATTACGCCGCCGCTGAAAACACCCTCTCATCGGAAATTGTACTGGTTGGAACCTACGACCGGGCACCAAGTCAGAGACCGAGATCGGAAAGTCCCGGGTGATCATCGGGGCGCCGCCCGAGCGGCCAGTGGTATTTCCGCTCGCTGTCCTTGATCGGCAGGTCGTTGATGCTGGCGATGCGCCGCTGCATGAAACCGTGTTCGTCGAACTCCCAGTTCTCGTTGCCGTAGGCACGGAACCAGTTTCCCGCGTCGTCGTGAAACTCGTAGGCGAACCGGACCGCGATGCGGTTGCCGTGGAATGCCCAGAGTTCCTTGATCAGGCGATAGTCGAGCTCCTTGTTCCATTTGCGGATCAGGAACTCGACGATGGCGTCGCGGCCGCTCAGGAACTCTGAACGGTTGCGCCAGGTGCTCCCGGGGGTGTAGGCGAGCGAGACCCGCACCGGGTCGCGGGTATTCCAGGCGTCCTCCGCCATGCGGACCTTTTTGGCCGCGGACTCGGCGTCGAAGGGCGGAAATGGTGGTCTTGGGTTTTCGGGGGTAGTCATGGCACATAGGATAGCTCGCGAGTCTGCCTTTCGCAGGCCCTGCTATGCTCGCCCGCCATGACCGAGTTGCGCCGCGACCTCACGCTTGTCCACGGAATCGCGATCGTCGTCGGGATCACAATCGGCACCGGCATATTCCTCAAGTCCGCGCCGATGGCGCAGGCCGTCGGCTCGCCGCTCCTGGTCATGGCCGCGTGGGTTGTTGCGGGCGTGGTCGCGATGCTGGGCGCGCTCTGTTTCGCCGAGTTGGGGACGCTCTTGCCGCGCGCCGGGGGCGAATACCTTTATATACGCACGGCCTTCGGCGACCTGCCGGGGTTTCTCTACGTCTGCATGAGCTTCATCATTGGTGCGGCGAGCCTGGGGGCCTACGGCGCGGCGTTCTCGATCTTCCTGTCCGATCTCGTCACGCTGCCGGCGCCCTGGTTCGAACGCACGCTGGATATTTTCGGCCAGCCTGTGCTGTGGCAGTTCGGCCTCCGGCAGGTGATCGGCATTGCCGTCATTGCGATCTTCACGGGTGTCAATCTAGCCGGCGTCGCATTTGGCGGGCGAGTCCAGACCTTTCTCACCTCGCTGAAGGTCATCGCACTCGTCGGCCTGGTCGCCGGCGTATTTCTGTTCGCCGATGGCAATGGCGGCACCGAAGCGGCCGGCAGCGCAGTCATGAATGTCACGCCTGCGCCGGTCTTCACCATGAGCGCCTTCGGCTTTGCGATGCTATCGGCGCTGTGGGCGTACAGCGGATGGCAGTACCTGCCGATGGCGGCCGCGGAAGTGCGCGATCCGGCCCGCAACGTGCCGCGCGCGGTCATCGGTGGCGGCCTGTTGATCGTCGCGCTGTATCTGTCCGTCAATGCGGCGTACTTCCATGCGCTGCCGTTCGAGGCGGTGGTGACGTCGAGTTCGACGGCGCATCCGGGCGCGCCCGCCGTCGGTGCGCGTGCCGCTGAAACCTTTCTCGGGCCACATGCGCTTGCGATCGCCGCAATCATTTTCCTGATCTCGACGGTCGGTTCGCTGAACGGTGTGCTGCTGACGCGTGCGCGCGTGCCGTACGCGGCGGCGTGCGACGGGCTCTTCTTCAAGCGCTTTGCCCGCCTGAGCCTGGGCGCGAGCGTTCCCGCTGCATCGGTCGCCATGCACGGCGTGCTCGCCGTGCTGCTCGCCGCCTCGGGCACCTTCGACCAGCTCACGAATATGGCGACGCTGATCTTCGTTTTTTTCTGGGCGCTGTCGGGGATCGCGCTCCTGGTGCTTCGTCGCAAGCTGGCGGATGTGCCGCGCCCCTTCCGCGTGCCGGTCTATCCGCTGGTTCCGCTCGCGTTCATCCTCATCATGGCCGGGGTCCTGGTTAGCACGATCGTCGAGAGCCCGGCCGAAGCCGGGGCGGCATTCGGGCTGCTCGCACTGGGCCTGCCGCTCTATCCGTTCTTTCGCCGCCGCGCGGGGTAGTGCCCCTGTTTGTTATGCTGGCCTTGCAACCCGGTGGAGGCCCGAAGCCATGAAGACCCTGCGCCTGATCCAGTTGACAGTGACCGCGCTGTCGTTCGCCTTGCCGCTGTCGCTCGCTGCGCAGCAGCTGGAGCGCGAAGTCTCCGCAGTCAGCGACGTGGAGGCACGCCTGGAGGGCTTCAGTTTCAAGGAGGGTCCGGTATCGACGCTGGATTTCCACGGCACGGCGATCGCGCTCGCCGCGGATGGCGATGCCAAGGTCGAGTTCCAGGATGGCCGCGCGCGCGTCGATGTCTCGGTGCGCAAGCTGCCCGATCCGTGGACGCTCGGTCCCTTCTCGATCTACGTGCTGTGGGCGGTCACCGCCGACGGCCGCGCCAACAACCTGGGCTCGCTGGAGGTTCGCAGCGGGCGCGGCTCGCTGGAGGCGACGGCTGCGCTCTCGCAGTTCGCGCTGGTCGTGAGCGCAGAGCCGCATTTCGCGGTCACGGCCCCGAGCAAGTACCTGGTGCTGCGCAGCACCGGACGGCGCGTGCGGGGCCAGGGCTTGGTGATCCCCGGCCTGACTGAGCGCATCGATTACGCGGGGCTCGCGGCCCAGCCGTACAACCCGGGCGGCCGGATACCGCTGGACCTGGTGCAGGCGCGCTACGCGCTCGCCATAGCGCGCGGCGCGCAGGCCGACCAGTATGCGGCTGACGAATTCGGTCAGGCCGAACAGTTGCTGGCCAAGGCCGAGGCGGCACAGGCCGACAAGAAATACCGCGTCCGCAACACCGTGCCGCTGATCGCGCGCGATGCGGTGCAGATGGGCGAGGATGCGAGGCGCAAGGCTCTATTCGGCCGCCAGGATGCCGAGGCCGCGGCGATTGCCGCCGAGGCCGCCGCGCGTGAAGAGGCGTCGGTGCTCGCTGCACGCCAGAAGGCGGAGGAAAGGGCGCGGCTGGCTGCGAATATTGCGCTCGAGGAAGCGAAGCGGCGCGAGATGGAGTCGGCGGACCAGGCCGCGCGCGACGCGGCAGCCGAAGCCAACCGCCAGGCACGCGCGGATCTCACGGCGCGGCTCAATCGCGCCCTGCCGACGCGCCAGACCGAACGCGGCATCGTCGCGGAAATTGCCGGTGTGCAATTTGCCATTGGCGCCGCAACGCTGAACCCGGACGCCCGGGAAGGGCTGGCGCGCTTTGCGGGTATCGTGGGCGTCTATCCGTCACTGCGCTTCAGGGTCGAGGGCCACACCGACATCACCGGCAGCCACGAAACCAACATGACCCTGTCGTTTGCGCGCGCGATCAGCGTCCAGGATTACCTGATCGGGCAGGGCGTCGCCGCGTCCTCGATCGAGGTGGAAGGTCTCGGTCCGGACCAGCCGATTGCTGACAATGAAAGCAAGGAAGGCCGCGCCCGCAACCGCCGTGTCGAGATCATCCTCACCGGGGACCTGGTCACAGCTCCCTGAACCGTGATGCAGCGTCTGCGTGGGCCGCTGGCGGTCAAATTTCCCGTGGGCGCTTGGCGAGTGCAGGAAACGCCTTGATGAGCTTTCGATCGAAGGTCGCGAGCCTGAGTTGCTCGCGATCGGCTAGCTCGACGAACAAGGTGTCGTAGACCGCCACATCGGATTGCAACGACCGCACCAGCGCACCGTGCCAAAGCGTCCGAATCGGAACCGTCTGCACGCCGATGCGGGCGGCGAGGGCGAGCCTGGCCGGCGCTTCCCGTGCGGGCAGCACACTCGCCCGGACAGCCATCCAGACGACATTGGCGAGTTCGGCCTCCCACAAAGCCGGCGCCAGGATTTCCTCGGCGGATTCGAGGAGCTCAGATGCCTCCGCGGCGAACCGTGGCGTTCCCAGCAGATGGTAGGCAAGGACGTTTGTGTCGACGACGACCTTCATTCACGTCCGGCTGCAATCCAGGAATCGACCTCTGCGGCGCTCGGGCGGCGCGATTGCTGATTCCAGGATGCCTCGATCTGCCGCAGCACGGACGATCGTTCCGCAACATGCTCTTCGAGCAGATCGCGAACTTCCTGCTCCATCGATCGCCCGCGTCGCTTGGCGAGCGATTTCAGACCGCGAACAATGCGCATCGGGACGTTTCGTATGGTGAGGGTGGCGGTGTCTTTCATGGTGCTAGCATTATGCTAGCATCACGGCTTTGTTTCAATGACGATGATGCACCGGCGTGGCGGGACCGGCTGCATCATTAGCTGCGTTATTTATTCGGAAAGTCGCTGCGGCAACTGCGAACCTGCGACCCGGCACCTAATTGAAGGCGAGTTCCTTGCGTGCCTCGGAAATCACGTAGGCGCGGATAGCCTCGACGTCCGCATCACCCAGGAACTTCCTGAAACTGATCATGCCGTTCGCTTGCCGTGCGCCATCGAGGACCACGGAGTTCCATGCAGCCGGCTGCAACATCGGGCTGAAGCGAAGGTCGGGCAGCACGTTGTTGCCCTGCGCCGAATCGCCGTGGCAGCCGATGCAGTTCGTCTGGTAGAGCAGCTTGCCCTGCAGCAAGGTCTTGGCGTCGTCTGTTGCCGGCGGTGGCTCGGGGTGTTGGACCATGACGGCTGGTGGCGTCGGCAGCGTCGCCTTTCCACCGAGCTTGTACACGAGCAAGCGGCGCTGGTTGGAGCCCGAGTTCGGGGTCAGCGCGCCGGACACCAGTGATATGGCGCCGCCCCAGCCCGCCATGACCGCGACGTACTGCTCGCCGTCGATCTCGTAGGTCATCGGTGCGGCGACAACGCCGGACTGGGTCGGCGTTTCCCAGAGCTTTTCGCCGGTGTCCGCGCGATACGCAACGAAGCGCCCGTCGGCCGTGCCCTGGAACACGAGATTGCCGGCGGTTGCCAGCACGCCGCCATTACCTGGTCCGGCCAGTGTCACGCGCCAGGCTTCCTTCTGATTGACCGGATCCCAGGCGATCAGGTCGCCCTTCAGCATGCTCTTGATGGCGCGGCGTGTAGCCACGTCGTTGGGCAGGGCGACGACCAGCATGTCGATGCCCAGGTTCGATTGTCCCGGACGGAACTTGAAGCTCGCGTCATGTCCGTATGCCATCGGAATGTCGAGAGTCGGAATGTAAACCAACCCGGTCTTCGGGTTGAAGGCCATCGGATTCCAGTTGTGGCCGCCGTAGTAACTCGGCTTGATGAGCATCGGCTTGTCGAGATAGCGGGCCTCCGGATTCTCGATCGGCCGGCCGGTCTTCAGGTCAACCCCCGTGGCCCAGTTGATCGGAACGTAGGGCGTGGCCGAGAGCAGTTCGCCCGTGCCGCGATCGAGTACGTAAAAGAATCCGTTCTTCGGCGCCTGCATCAGCACCTTTCGGGTTGCGCCACCGATGGGCAGGTCGGCCAGCATGATGTGCTGCGTCGCGGTGTAGTCCCAGCTTTCGCCAGGCGTGGTCTGGTAGTGCCAGACGTATTCGCCGGTCGCGGGGCGGAGCGCCACGATCGAGGACAAAAACAGATTGTCGCCTTTCCCCGCCGAGCGGATCTGGTGATTCCAGGGCGAGCCGTTGCCGACGCCGATGTACAGCAGGTCGAGTTCCGGGTCATAGGCCATGGCATCCCAGACCGTGCCGCCGCCGCCGTACTTCCACCATTCTCCGTTCCAGGTCGCGAGCGCCTTGTCCTTGAGCACCGCATCGGAAGCTGCGCCGTCCGCCGGCGCATTCGGATCGCCGGGCACGGTGTAGAAGCGCCACGCGAGTTTTCCGGTCTCGGCGTCATAGGCGCTGAGATATCCGCGCACGCCGTACTCGGCGCCGCCGTGGCCGATCAGTACCTTGCCTTTCACGACGCGCGGTGCGCCAGTGATGGTGCGCGGCGTCGCGGGATCGAAAGTCTCCGCTGTCCAACGCGGCTTTCCGTTGCTGGCGTCGAGCGCGATCAGCCGGCCGTCGAGCGCACCGACGAAAACGCTGTCGCCCCACAGTGCGACACCACGATTGACGACGTCGCAGCAGGCGTCGAAGCCCTTGTCGCGCGGCACTTCGGGGTCGTAGCGCCAGATCGGCTTGCCGGTTTTCGCATCGAGTGCCTGGACCACTGACCAGGGTTCGGTCACGTAGAGCACGCCATTGGCGATGAGCGGCGTTGCTTCCGCGCCGCGGGGCGCGGCGACGTCGAATGACCACGCGAGTCCCAGCTCGGCCACGTTGTTGTCGTTGATGCGGTCGAGTGGCGAGTAACGTTGCTCGTCGTAGGTACGGCCGTAGCTCAGCCACTCGCCCGGTGCGGCGCTTTCGATGCGTGCCGCGTCCACGGGCGCCGGGGATTTCCCGCAACCACCGAGCAGCAGCGCGGTCGCGGCGCAAATGGCCAGTCTTGAACGCTTCATGCGAAAAACTCCCTTCAGGGCGTCACGACGTTGAACCAGTACGGGAACTCGTCAAGTGACGCCAGATGTGCACGCACGGCGGCTGGATCGCCTGTTATCTGGATCGAGCCATCGGCGACCCGGTCGGCGAATTTCGCGCTGCCGAGCAATATTTCGTCCAGTGTAACGCGATTCATGCGCGCGGTCGCGACGGCGGCTTCCGCGCGACAGCCCATGCGCGGCACGACAACATCGTCGCCGACGATGACGCAAATTGTTTCGTCGCGATCCGGAAATTCGAAGTTGATTACATAGTTGGCGGTCCCGGCCTTGGCGGGGTTGAAGCGCACCGACAGCGAATCGAACAGCATGGCGGTCGGCACGGCGCGCAGGAAATCCGCGTTGCCAAGCTGCACGGCACCCTTGCCGGCCGGCCCATGGCGCAGTTCCTGCGCCGCGACCAGGTAATAGTTGCGCCAGATGGCGGACTCGGCCTGGAAGCCGAGCTGCTCATAACTTGCGGCCAGCCATTCGCGTGCCGGTACATTTGCCGGATCGGCGAACACCAGGTGATTCAGCACCTCCGCGCTCCAGCGATAATCCCCCCGGTCGAATGACGTGCGGGCCTTGGCCAGTACTTGCTCCGGCCCACCCATGAACTCGACGTACTTGCGTGCGGCATCTTCCGGCGGTAATGCGTTCAGATGGGCGGGCACGCCGTCCCACCAGCCGAAATAGCGCTGGTACACGGCCTTGCTGTTGTGGCTGAGCGTGCCGTAATAGCCGCGCGTCGAGAAATCCTCCTTCAGGAATCCGGGCTCGGCCAGTTGCTCGGCGATTTCATCCGGTGTGAAGCCCAGATTGGCAAGCCGCAGGGTCTGGTCGTGGATGTAGCGATAAATATCGCGCTGGTGCGTCAGGAATTGCCGCGTCGGTTCGATGCCGACCGTCGGCCAGCTATGGGACGCAAATACGACTTCCAGGCCGGCGCCGTATTTCTCCAGCACTTCATCGAGATACCCGCTCCATGCGAGGCCGTCGCGAATCTGCGCGCCACGCAAGGTCAGCAAGTTGTGCATCGTCGCCGTTGCGAGTTCTGCTGTGCAGAGCGCGTGGAACGTCGGAAGGTAGAACATGAACTCCGCCGGCGCCTCGGTGCCGGGGGCGCTGATGAACCGGAAGTCGACGCCATCGATGGTGAGTTGTTTGCGGCCGCTGACGGTCTCGGTCGGCTCGATCAGGCCGATAACGCCCTTGGACAGCGCCGTGCCGATGCCGACGCCCACTTGTCCGGTGGGGCCAGGCTTGAGCGTCTGGCCGAACTGGAATGCGGCACGACGCGTCATCGCATTGCCGGCGAGCAGGTTCTCGGCGACGGCTTCCTGCGTGAATCCTTCCGGCGCGATGATTCGGAGCCCGCCCTTGATGTCGGCCTCGGAAACGATGCCGCGCACGCCGCCGAAGTGATCGGCGTGACTGTGGGTGAATATCACGGCGCGCACCGGTCGGTGGCCCAGGTGCTGATTGGCAAGCGTCAGTGCCGCGCGCGACGTTTCCGCCGACAGCAGTGGATCGACCACGATCCAGCCCGTCTTGCCGGCGATCAGCGTCATCACGGAAATGTCGTAGCCACGCAGCTGGTAGAGCCCGGGCCTCAGTTCGAACAAGCCGTGGATGCGGTCGAGCTGCGTGTGCCGCCACAGCGAGGGATTGACTGTGGCAGGTGCTGCACCGTCGAGGAATTCGTAACCGCCGGCATCCCAGACGACGCGGCCGTCGTCGGCGCGGATGACGCCGCCGGGAATCTGCGCGAGCAGGCCGCGGGTCGCATTTTCGAAGTCGCGCCGGTCGTCGAGCGGCAGCGTCGCCGCTACTTCGGCGTTGGCACTACGCGTGGCCTCAGTCGCCACGCCGACGGGCGGCAAATCCTGGCTGCTTGCAAGCGGAGTGGCGAGAACAATGGCGGCCAGCGCCAGGCAGAAGGGTATGCGCATGTCGGCTCCTGGAACCTGTGATCCGGCGCCGTCCTCTACGCCTTTATTGCGTGAGCGCCTCTGCCTCGACGAAGCCGCGCCGGCAGGCATTGCAGGGCGACACATACTTATAGGGCGCAGTGCGGGACGTTCCAATGACGACGACGGCCGTGCCGGGCGGATACACGTCGATTGGCTGCCCGTCCTTCGACGGTGAGGTCAGCACGGGCGCTTCGCGGGCGAGTCTCCACAAGTCACTGGGAATGACGTCCACGATGTTGCCGCGGTACTCGATCCACGAACGTTCGTAGGCGTTGCCTTTCCACTTGTAGAACGTGAACTCGCTGCAGGGGCGTTCGCCCATGCAGCCGCCACGCAAGGTCGCGGGTGTGCCCGCTTTTCCGCCCAGCACCTCGATGCCAGGTGCGTCGTCAGCATTCACGGCGCCCAGTTCCTCCCAGGAATCGCGGCGCTGTGTATACAGGAAGTACGGGCAGCCCAGGCTGCCGCAGGAGAGCACGGACGGTGCGCCATAGCAGGTGAAGTTCTCGTTGAGGTCAATGAGGATTTCATTGCTGCCGTCGGCATCCACGTCCAGCGACCAGATGCTGGACTCCGGCATCGCCTGCAGCGTGCCGCCACCTGCGGTGCATTCGCGGATCATGTAGTCCAGGGATTGCAGGACGTAGGTGGGGCAGCCGCTGATGACTGCATCTTCGTCGCGGCCTTCCTCCGTGAGGCAGGCTGAAAGGTCGATGTTCTTCTTGAGCACGGCCGGAATCGCCGTGCCTTCGGCCTCCGCGTCGGAGTCTCCGCTGGATTGCACCCTTGCGGCCTTCTCGGCATCGCCACCGCAGGCGGCCAGCATGGCGAGGCAGACGGCAACCAGGAAAAAGCGGGTGGGCAGCGCTTTCATCACTGCATCATAGTCGTAGCGATAGGCAACTCAAGCCCCCGTCCATCTTCCTGAATTCCGACATCTCGACCGGTACGACATCGTAGCGCCTGGCCTTGAGCAAGCCGGCGAGCATCGGATATCCCGCGGCCACCAGCACACGATCGTTGACCAGGACGCAATTCGCGGCGTAGCGTTCTTCGGCCGGCACGGGAATCAGCTCGTATTGGCTGAGCTCCGGCACGCGCGGCACGTCTTCAGTGACGACCATGCAGCTGTTGCTGAGATAGGCGAGCCCCGTCTTGAGGTGCAGAAGTCGGCTGCCACGGATGTCCACAATGCTGGACGTGCACTGCAGGTCACCGAGGAGCCGCGCCAACTGACGCGCACCCAGTTCGTTGGTCCGCGACGAGAGACCGATCAGGAAATGTCCGTCGGTTTCGCAGACGTCGCCGCCGTCCACCGTGCCGGGCGCGAAGATCTGGGCGATTTCCTGAAATTGGCTGCGCAGCGCCTCCACGACACTGGCCACCTCGCCGACCCGGCTCGGCGCTCCGGGGCGCAAGGCGATGGCGCCGTGCTCCATGAGGATCGCCGTGTCCTCGACGAAGCAGCCATCAGGATGCTTGGGATCCGCCGGCAGTTCCACGATCTCGAGACCGCATTCCTCGAGTGCCCGGCAATAGGCGCAGTGCTGTTCGATCGCCCGGGCAAGATCCGGTGGGCCTTCATCGGAACTGGTGATGCCGTCGGCGAAGTTCGAGGACGGCGGGCGTACGAGGGCGCGGGTGTACTGCATCAGCTAGTCTGACGGGAGTCTTCCGCCCTCTGCAAGGCAATCGCTCATGTTCGCGTAGGCGGTGTAGTGATTGATCCCCGTGAATCGACCATCACTCGAGTCGTAGCAGATGCTAACGCGGGATTTCTTGATGATATTCGGGTCGTCGCTGTCGTAAAGAGCCTTGCCATCGTGCTTCGAGGGCGAGGGCGGCGAAACGACGCTACCTTTTCTTGGCTTGCCGCCGGAATCAAGGCATTCGGCGAGCGTCGCATAGGCCACGTAGGCCCTGATCTGCTTGTAATTCGGGCTCGACGCCTCGTGACAGATACCGGAGTTGAGGGCCTTGCGGACTGGCATCTCTTCTGACTGGCAGGAGATCGTAGCCAGGGCCAGGAGCAGTGCTGCGGCAAGATGCGGGCCACGCATGGCGTTACTTTAGCCGAGGAAACAGCTGCAAACCTTTGACCCGGCACCATTCCACCCATATTGCGTCGCAAAAGGCCGACACGACGCATCCGATTTCTTATCCGCGCCGTTGTATTTTGGCCGTTCGCCCGGTCTTATGTGTGACCTTCGGGTCTTTCAGCTGAATGTTTCCACAACGAGGGTACTGATAATGTCCATGAATCGTAGAGATTTCGGCAAAGTGATGTTGGGCGTCGCGGGCGGCCTGGTCGCCGGCGCACAACTCGCGAATGTCGCCTCCGCTGGTGAAGAAGGCGGCGACGACAAGCATGTCTGTAAAGGCCTCAACTCCTGCAAGGGCAAGGGTGGCGGTGCGGACGCTGGCAAGAACTCCTGCAAGGGCCAGGGCGGTTGCGCCACGGCCACGCATGAGTGCAAGGGCCATAACGAGTGCAAGGGCCAGGGCGGCTGCAAGTCCGGTGACGGCGGCTGCGCGGGCAAGAACTCGTGCAAGGGCAAGGGCGGCTGCAAGTCGCCGGTCGATCCGGAACACATGGGCTGAGAGCCCGACGCGATCGGGCCGCCATCCGGGTCCTGTGAACCCGGGTGGCGGCCATTTGTTCGTGATGCTCCTTGATCGTTGATGCCCCAGGCCTCGCTCCCTAATCGCTGGAACCTGCCGGACCTCGGTCTGGGCGTCGGCCTGCGCACGCAGCATTTCGGTCACATCACCGAGCGCTGGCCGGCGATGGACTGGTTCGAGATCCTGTCCGAGAACTTCATCGATACCGAAGGCCGGCCGCTCTATTTCCTGGACCAGATCGCCGAGCGTTATCCGATCGTGATGCACGGCGTGTGCCTCTCCGTCGGCAGCACCGATCCCGTAGATTTCAAGTTCCTCGACAAGCTGGCCGCGCTCGCGAAACGCGTCAAAGCGGTATGGCTGGGCGATCACATCTGCTGGACCGGTGTCGCGGGGCTCAATGGCCACGACCTGTATCCGGTGCCATACACTGAAGAAGGCCTGCGGCACATGGTCTCGCGCGTGCGGACGATCCAGGATTACCTGGAGCGGCCGCTGGTGCTCGAGAATCCCTCGACCTACCTGACCTTCGCATCGTCGTCGATGCCGGAGGAGGAATTCATCGCGCGGCTCGCGGTCGAAGCGGACTGCGCGCTGCTGCTCGACGTTAATAATGTCTATGTGACCTGCCGGAATCACGACCTGGATCCGGTGGCGTACCTGGATGTGATGCCCTACGAGCACGTGGTGCAGGTGCACCTGGCCGGCCATACGGACAACGGTACGCACTGCATCGACACCCACGACGGGCGGGTGATCGATGAGGTCTGGAAGCTCTACGCGCGCGTGCATCAGAAGACCGGCGGGCGTGCGACACTGCTGGAGTGGGACGCGAACGTGCCGAAATTTTCCGTGCTGCAGCAGGAGGTCGGGAAAGCCGCAAAATTCCGCAACGGCGCCATGCTGGCAAGGCCGGTGGCCGCTTGAGTCTCCGCGACGCGCCGCGGCTGGAGACGATCGAGCGCTGGATGCAGGCGGTGGTGATGCATCCGGAAGGTGCCGCGGCGGGTGTTGTGGCGAAGCCCGCGCGGCGATTGCTGCCGCAGGCGGCAGCAAAGCTGGAGAATGTAGTGCTGCCGTCGAAGTCGCTGACTTCGCTCGAGCGGCTCAATATCTACGCGTACATGTATTACGCGCGGCTTCTCGAGATCCTGACCAACGAATACCCGACGACACGGCAGGTGCTGGGCGACAAGGTATTCGAGCGGGTTTGCCGCAGGTTCGTGCAGCGCAATCCTTCGAAGCACCGCACGCTGAATCTGCTGAGCGAGAAATTCCCAGCCTTCCTGGGGCGTTCGCTGCCGCCGGGCAATCGGCGCAGCCTTGCCGTGGACGTCGCGCGTATCGAGCGGGCCATGGAAGACGTGTTCGACGCGCCGCGTGCCGATGCGCTGGCAGCGGCCGAGTTTGCCGCGATCGGCGCAGACGAATGGCATCGGGTACGCTTGCGCGTGAATCCGGCGCTGGTACTCCTGAAACTGCGTTTCCCTGCCAACGACTACATGAACGCCACGCGAGCCGGCGCCAGGCCGCGCATGCCGCGCCGCCGCGCGACTTTTGCGATTGTCTATCGCCGCGATTTCAAGGTATTTCGGCGCGACCAGGCGCCGGGACAGTTCAAGCTGCTGACAGCGCTGGCGCGCGGCCAGACGCTTGCGCAGGCCGTGCGCTCAAGCGTCAGTGGACACGGTAATGCAGACCGGCTGGCCGCCACGCTTGGTGCGTGGTTTCGTGAGTGGGCGACCGCGGGGATTTTCTGTGGCATCGAGCGGGCAGGTGCTGGGCGGCGCGGCCGCTGAGGCTTACACTTCCCCTCAGGCACGTTTGGGGAGATAGCTTGTGAATATTCGCAATCTGGCCACGGGGCTCAGGTACTGCGGCATGGCCTCCGGCAAGAAGCAGACCTATTACATATTCGAGAGTGGCAAGGCCTACATGGTGATGTCGGCATCGCGCTCGAAGCGCGCGAGCGGTTACTTCAACCTGGTCAGCCGGGAAGCCGTCACGCGGATCCGCAAGACCTACGCGGGCCGCCAGGACGTGACGGCAAAGCAGCTTGCCACGCGATCGCGCGGCGCAGGCGTGCGCGATGCGCTGCAGGCGCTCAACATCCTTTATGTCCTGGTCGCGACCGGTGCCGCCAAGCGCGACGACCGCTTTCAGGACCAGCGGCTGCATTTCAACATCCTGCCGCGATAAAAAGAAAAGGCCCGCCATGTGGCGGGCCTTTTGTCAGCCGCGTCCTGCGGACTTCATTCAGGGCTTGTATCTGTTCCAGATATTGCGAGTAATCAGCATGAGCGCGGCGCCGGAAGCGAAGACGCCCGCTGCACTGAATATCTTGTACAGATAATCGCCAACTTCCGGGATGTGGTTGAAGGCGCTCGACAGCGATGTCAGCACGAGTGCCGAGACCAGCACGCGTACGCTGTCTTCCGTTGCCATGCCGAAACCGGCAGCCAGACCAAGTAGCACCAGGATCAGGCCCGTGTACTCAAACGACACGAAAGCGGAGACCACGCTCAAGGCGACGGCCGCCCAACCTATCAACTTGAATGGATTCACTTTTTCTCCCCCCTGAAACTTGTTTTGACGCGGCTTGGTAGGCCCGTACCGCTGCGCGATCCTACGCCGGGTATCCCGGCGCGGCAAACCAGCCTTATTCCTGCCAACCGGGGGTGCCCAGACTGAACCCCCGGGGGTCCTCCCGGTCGGAAAGGGCTGGGTCGCCGGGTGGAGTCCTCGTGCGGTTGAGCTGGAATCGTTCGAGGGCGACGGCGATCGCCGCGACCTTGCTGCTGCACCTGCTGCTGGCAGCCTGGTTCCTGAGCCTGAGGCTGGACGAACCGGCGGTCGCGGTCGAGACCGCGGAGATTCACTGGGTGCCGCCACTGCAACCACCGCCATCAGTGCCGCCACCGCCGGTTCAGCCAATGCCAGCTACGGCTGAGCCGGTCCAGGTGCCATCCGTAACGCTGCCCATACCGGAGGCAATGACATCACCGCCGGTGCACTACGACTGGTACGACGATGCGCGTGCTGTCGCCCGCGCGCTGCGACGATCCACCGAACGGCGTGGCTTCGCACCAGCTCCCGACAATGCCAGTCGCAAACTGAAATCCGCACCTGAAGGGCCGCCACCGCTGTTCGAGCAACCATTGCCGCGAGTGGGAACGACGGTGACGACGCCGGACGGCGAAACAATCATTTGGGTCTCTGATTACTGTTTCATCTCCTTGAGCTCGACCAGCCTGACGATGGGGGATTTCCACGCAGCGAGGCGGGGCGTTCGAACCTGCATCATTCCGCTCGGCAAGCGCAAACCGCGCAGCGACCTGTTCGATCACCTGAAAAGGCCG
>JAQBHG010000030.1:0-6641 GCA_032127975.1 Steroidobacteraceae bacterium | reverse complement strand
ACGCATGGCATCCACCGCACCGGGCCTCGGCGGCGCGACCCTGCAGATTCGCGGACTTCCCGGGCGGCTGACCCAGGTGCTTTCCGATGGCCTGCCCCTGATCGGTGCCGAGCCGGGCGGGTTCGGCTTGCTGCAAACGCCTCCGCTCGACCTGCAGAGGGTCGAGGTGATCAAGGGTGTTGCTTCGGCGCTCTATGGCGGGTCCGCGCTCGGTGGCGTGCTGAACCTGGTATCGCGCAGGCCCGGCGGGGATCCGGAAGTACTGCTCAGCCGCACGTCGCGTGGTGGAACAGATGCGCTTGGGTTCGTGTCGGGGTCACTGTCGAAGGCATGGGGATACACGTTGTCGGGCGGCGTCGATCTTCAGCAGCGCGATGATTCCGGCGGGGATGCCTGGGCAGACCTGGCGCGCTATCAACGATTCACATTCCGGCCGCGGCTTTTCTTCAACGATGATTCCGGGCGATCCCTGTTCGTGACCGCGGGTGTGGTCGATGAAGAACGCGCGGGCGGATCGTTGCCGGGCCGTACCCTGCCGGATGGCTCGGTATTCGTCGAGGCGCTTCACACAAGGCGCATCGACGGCGGAGCAATCGGGCAGATGCCGCTGGATGGCGGCCGCATCCTGCGCGGAAGATTGTCGGCGACGGTTTCGGATCACGACCGCCAGTTCGGCACGCAGCGGCTCCAGGATACCCAGACCACTCTGTTCGGCGAGACAACCTTGAGCGGGCGCGGGCAGGGGCATTCGTGGGTGCTGGGCGCGGCGATCGGCCAGGACCGCCTGCAGGCCGGCGATGCGCCGGGCGTGGGCTACACATATACGGTGCCGTCCGTTTTTGTGCAGGATGAATTTGCACCCGCCGATTGGGTGATCCTGGCGGCGAGCGGGCGCGTCGATGCGCACAGCGACTACGGCACGTTTTTCAGCCCACGCCTTTCCGCATTGTTCATGCCGGCAGACCGCTGGACGATTCGCGCGTCGATCGGGACAGGCTTCGCCGCTCCGACGCCATTCGTCGACGAGATCGAGTCCACCGGGCTCGGGGTGCTGGATCCGCTGACAGGTCTTCGGGCTGAACGCGCAGGCAGCGCCTCGCTGGATGCGCAATGGGCCGCAAATGGCTGGGAAATGAATGTCAGTGTCTTCGGGTCGGAGATTCGCCACCCGCTTGTCGTGCGTCCTGCGGCAAGTGCCGGAAGGCTTGAACTCGTGAATAGCGATGCACCGCGGCGCGTGCTTGGTGGCGAAGCTTTCCTGCGCTACGTCACGGGTCCGCTGCACGTGATCGCCAGTTACACGCTTCTGGATGTCACCGACGCCGCATCCGGTGGCGCGCGCCGCGAAGCTGACCGGGTACCGCGTCACACGGCGGAGCTGGCGGCGCTACTCGAGGACGAGGATCGTGGTCGCATCGGTGTCGAGATTTCCTACACTGGCCGGCAATCCCTCTCGGATAATCCGTACCGCGCGACGAGCCCGTCGTACGTGGAGGTCAACGCGCTTGCCGAGATCAAGTTCGGTGAGACGGCCATTTTCCTGAATGGCATCAACCTCACCGATGTTCGCCAGGCCCAATACGATCCGCTGTTGCGTCCGACCCCCGCAGCCGCTGGTCAGAGAATGACTGACGTGTGGGCCCCGGTCGTGGGTCGCGTGTTCAATCTGGGGGTACGGGTGGAGTTCTGAGTCCGTGCCTCTAGCAGACCCGGTTGCGCCTGCTGCCCTCGGCAAAGGCTGTGACATTCAGCGCCAGCTCGTCCAGGCAGCGCTGCCGCGCCTCGCGTGCAGCCCAGGCGACATGCGGCGTCAGGATCAGATTGGGAATCGACGGATCCAGCAGCGGATGGCCGGGCGGTGGCGGCTCTCGCTCCAGTACGTCGATGCCTGCGCCGCCGAGGCGGCCTGCCTTCAGCGCTACCGCGAGCGCCGCGGTATCCACGAGCGCGCCGCGCGCCGTGTTGATCAGTACGGCGTCGGGTTTCATGCACGCCAGGCGGGCGGCGCCGATCAATCCACGTGTTGCGTCGGTCAGCGGGCAGTGCAGCGACAGGACATCGGCCCGTGGCAGCAGCTCATCGAGGTCGACGCGGCCATCGAGGCGCGGGCCACCGGGGCGATTGGCGATCTCGACCCGCATGCCAAATGCCGCAGCGGCGCGCCCGACAGCGCGCCCAAGGGTTCCATGCCCGACGATACCGAACACGCGGCCATGCAATTCGCGGATTGCATAGGGAAAGGTTGAAAACTGCTCCGCCTGCTGCCAGCCGCCGGCGCGCAGCAGTTGACCGTAGTCATGAAGCCGATGGGTCAGTGCCAGCAGCATCGCAAATACGTGCTGGACGACCGAGTGGGTGCAATAGTCGAGGAGGTTGCAGACCGCGACCCCCGACTCGCGCGCCGCGGCGAGGTTGACGTTGTCGACACCTGTCGCCGTCAGCGCAATCAGCTTCAGTTGCGGGTTTGCGGCTATGGTCGCGCGGTCGATGACCGCCTTGTTGGCAAACACGACCTCGAAGCCGGCGACGCGCCCGGCGACCTGCGCATTCGACGTTTGCTGATGAATCGTGAGGCCGGAAACCACCCGCTCGAGCAAGGCGGTGTCGAGATCGCCGTTGCTGACGGTGCCGAAGTCCAGAAATACCGCGCGCATGTGGGCAATATAGGACATTGAGGTAGTGATGGATTACCCTGAACAGTCGCCAGTCGTCGAGGCGCTCGAAAAACCGGCTTTGCCGGCTTACCTCGTCGATACCTATTCCTGGGCCTACCTGCGGCCGCGCAACCTGCGTCTGCTCGACCGGCACTTCGTGGTCAACGGGATCCTGTGGGGCAATTACCGGCGCCTCGCCGCCTGGGCCTGCGAGCATTTTTCCAGGGGCGATCGACTGCTGCAGGCGGCAAGCGTCTACGGCGACCTGTCGGCACGGCTGGCCAGGCGGGTCGGCGCGCTCGGTTTCCTCGATGTCATCGACATTGCGCCCGTCCAGGTGAATCACTGTCGCGAAAAGCTGGCAGGCCACCGCAATGTCGCGGTGCAGCTTGCGGATGCCGCGGCACCGCCGGGATCGGGCTACGACGCGATCTGCTGTTTTTTCCTGCTGCATGAAATGCCGGACCAGCACCGGCGGCTCGTGGTCGATGCGCTGCTCGCAGCCGTGCGACCCGGGGGAATCGTCGTTTTCGTCGACTATCACCTTCCGGCGTGGTGGCACCCGTTGCGCCCGATCATGGCGCTGGTGTTCCGCTGGCTCGAGCCATTCGCGGATGGCTTGCTGCGCACCCGGATCGAGGATCTCGCAAAGCGCAGCGCGGACGTGGACTGGAAGAAGGAAACCTGCTTCGGCGCGCTATACCAGAAGGTCGTCGCGCGCCGGCTGCGCTAGCCCGTTGCAGGGCGCGCTCAGTCGCGAAAATTCTTGAACTGCAGCGGCCTGTCCAGGCCCGACTTGCGTATCAATGCCATTGCGGCCTGCAGCTCGTCGCGCTGCTTGCCGGTCACCCGCAGCTGATCGCCCTGAATCGAGGCCTGGACCTTCAGCTTCGAGTCCTTGATCAGGCGCTGGAGCTTGCGGCCGCTGTCGGCATCGATGCCGTGACGCAGCACCAGTTGCTGGGTCGCGGCGTTCAATGCGATCTGCGGTTCGCCGGGTTCGAGACAGGCAATGTCGATGCCGCGTTTGGTCAGCTTCAGCTTGATGATGTCGAACATCTGCTTGAGCTGGAAATCGACCTGCGCCTGCAGCGTGATGAGATGGTCCCCCAGCTCGAAATTCGCCCCCGTGTCCTTGAAGTCGAAACGCTGGGACACTTCACGATTCGCCTGGTCGACCGCATTCGCCAGCTCGTGCGTGTCGATCTCGGAGACGACGTCGAATGAGGGCATGTCAGCCGCGCTCCTGCAGCAGCGTGTCGACCAGGGCGGTGAGCTCGCGGTTCTGTTCATCGTAGTGCGCGCCGGTCGCAGGCCCGCTGAAACCCGCGTGCGTGAGGCGGAGTGCTCCCTTGCGATCGAAAATGAGCAGTGTCGGATACGCGCTGAACTTCTGCAGCTGCGGCAGCTTCTTCAGCACGTCGTTGTCAACTGTCGTCCCGGCGATCAGCACCGGATAGTCGATCGCGAATTTTTCCGCGAATGCGCGCGCAGCCGCCGAGGCGCTCGCGAAATCGGGCGTGTATTCAAACATCAGCTGGATCACCTCGAGCCCCGCGGCACGGCGGCTCGCGAGCAACTCGCGCAGGAACACGGCCTCGTCATGGCAGTTCGGGCACCAGCTACCGCCGATCGTGATCAGCACGACCTTGCCGGCGAATTGCCTGCCCGGGAATGAGACGAGGCTGCCATCCAGGTCAGGGAACGTGAACTCAAGGCTCTTCACGCCGGGCTTCAGGGCGGTCATCTTCGCGGGATCCTCGAGGCGCGCATTCGAATCGCGGCGGCCGTACCAGGTCTCGTGGGCTCCGCTGCTGCTGTGAAAGTCGCCGGACAGGGTGCCGTCCGACCCGAGGCGGCCAAGATAGAGATAGGCGCTGCCGCCGTCGAAGCGCGACAGGAACAGCGTGTCGCCGCGAGCTTCGCCGGCGATGTAGCGATCGTCACCGCTGGCGCGCAGCACGGTGCCAGTAACCTCGTGCCCTTGCTGGGAAAGCTCGGCGATGGCTGCTTCGTCATGCCCCTCGTCGTCACTGAATGTCACCGCCCAGCGACCGGAGAAATCCATCGGCTCGGCCCCCGGTTTCGGAAAGAAGCGCCAAGCCTGGCCGGGCATGGCGATCACGCGCACGCTATTGATGACGCCGCGCGGACGCAGGAACTCCACTGTGCCCTCGAATCTTGCATCGACGAAGCGCGCCATGAGGCGGTGCGAATACCCCGGCATCTGCATGGTCAGGCGATCGCCGTCAAGTTGCACATCCGGCACGCGTACACGCTCCGGCCCGTTGATCAACCAGGCGACGAGAACGCCGTCCTCGCGCGCGAGTTCGAGACCGAATGGCAGGTCGCCACCCGCGACCGACAACACGGCGCGGTACTGACCGAGCGGCGGACCGTCGGCGGCTCCCGGCGCGTTGCCGCGCCCGCATGCGGACAGGCAAGTCATTGCAAGCGGGACTGCAATCCAAGCGAGCCAACGACGCGACATATGCCTTCCCTTATGACGGCAGCGTGGAAGCGGACCGCGGGAAGCCATCGGCGCCAGCCCGCCAGGGTTCCCATGCTATTGCGATGCGGCCGATGCCGATGTCCGACTTGCGTGGCGCAATGCTGATGCGCAAGAGATCGATGCCGGCCGGATCGAGCGAGGCCGTCAGTTCGCCGGCTTCCTGCTCGATCTGGCGCAGCAGCGCGTCGCGCTCGGCCGCGAGCGCCTCCAGATTTTCGCCGGCCCGGGCGACGTCGCCACGCTCCCCGAATACGCGACCGGCGGACCGCGCAGCCGACCCGGCACGCGTGGTCGCAACACTCCTGCCGCCGAAGATTGCGCCGAGCACCGAGGTTCCGATTGAGATCGCGGTGTCCAGCTTGCGCTGCGAGTACTGGGTTTTCTCGCGCTCGACCCGGTTCTGGGCCGTTCGCAGGCGATCATCCAGAGATTTCAGCTTCTTGGCGTACCGATCGCGGAGTTTCATCACTTCCTGGTCCCGGAATTCGCGCAGGGCGTGGGCAAGGCGCGTGCGGAAATCGCCTTCGGTCTCGCCCGGATTCGACGTGAGTTTCGGCGCCTTGCATGCCAGCAGTTCGACCGCGCCACTCTGGTACAGGTGCGTGGCAAGGGAACGGCCCCAGTCGGCATGGCTCTTCGCATTCAGTGCGGCTGCAGGCAGCTCACCAAATGCCGCATCTTCCACGGGTCCTGCTGCGACGATCGAGTCCAGGTCCGGCACCGTTACGGCTTCCGACCAGGCGGGTGCGCCATCGGTATCGCCCAGTGGCGTGAGCAGTGCGACCTTGGTCCAGGTATCGACGCCGGCGGGCTTGTCGGCGTAATGCAGCTCGGCAGTTGCGGCGATGCGCGGCCGATAAACCAGTTCGCCCGTGCCTGGCCTGGCAACCAGGAAGATTTCCTGCACGCCTGCCGGCAACACGGGCCGTGCGGCCCGTACGGGCGCCTGCGGCGCGGCTGTAGCTGCTGTCGCCGGCGCCGCGGACTTGCGTCCTTCCATCAGCCGCGAAATCTCCGGCAGCGTCAGCGGCCCGCGCAGGTAGCTGAGCGCCCAGCGCGTGCGGAACAGGAGCGGCTGGTCCTCGCTGGCCTTGCGCATCAGGAAGACGCGTGGGCTGATGCCGGCCATCAGCTTTTCGAGCATGGCGCGGTCGAAATCCGCGCCTGCAAGGGCACTCGAGAGTCCGTCAATCACGCGCTGCTGGTCTCTTTCGGTCTGCAGCCGCCCGATGAACCAGGTGCCGGCATTGGACAGGCCCTTGTAATCCAGGTCCACTGGATTCTGGGTCGCAAGCAGGATGCCGAGCCCGAAGGCACGGGCCTGTTTCATCAGTGTCAGCAGCGGCAGCTTGGACGAGGGCATGGCAGTTGGCGGGAAGTACCCGAAGATCTCGTCCATGTAGAACAGGGCGCGCAGCGTCGATGTGCCGGATTGCCGGCGCATCCAGGCGACCAGCTCGTTCAGCACCAGCGTG
>JAQBHG010000029.1:0-6097 GCA_032127975.1 Steroidobacteraceae bacterium | reverse complement strand
CGCGATGCTGCGATCAAGCACTTCAAGTCCATCGGCGAGCATTACAAGGCCGAGATCATCGCGGCAATCCCGGCGGGCGAGCAGATCTCGCTGTACGGGCAGGGGGACTGGGAAGACCTGTGCCGCGGACCGCACGTGCCGTCCACCGGCAAGCTCGGCGCCTTCAAGCTGACCAAGGTTGCAGGCGCCTACTGGCGCGGCGATTCAAAGAACGCGATGCTGCAGCGGATTTACGGCACGGCCTGGCCCGATGACAAGCAACTGAAGGAATACCTGCTGCGGCTCGAGGAAGCTGAGAAACGTGATCATCGCCGCATCGGCCGCGAACTGGATCTCTTCCATTTCCAGGAAGAAGCACCGGGTGCCGTGTTCTGGCACGCCGATGGCTGGATGTTGTTCCAGCAGCTCATCAATTACATGCGCGAGCGCCAGACGGCAGCCGGCTACCAGGAGATCAACACGCCGGAGATCATGGACCGCGAATTGTGGGTTCAGTCCGGCCACGTCGAGAAATTCGGCGAGAACATGTTCCTGACACAGACACCCGACGAGCGCGTCTACGCCATCAAGCCGATGAATTGCCCGGGTCATGTGCAGGTATTCCGTCAGGGTCTGCATAGCTACAAGGAACTGCCGATTCGCTATGCGGAATTCGGCAAGGTGCATCGCTACGAGCCGTCGGGTGCCTTGCACGGGCTCCTGCGCGTGCGCGCATTCACCCAGGACGATGCCCATATCTTCATCACCGAGGACCAGATCACGGACGAGACGGTGCGCGGCATCGAACTGCTGATGTCCATCTATCGCGATTTCGGCTTCGACGACGTGAAGGTGAAATTCGCGGACCGGCCGCCGAAGCGGGTCGGCGACGACGAAGTCTGGACGCGTGCGGAGAATGCGCTGCAGGCCGGGACGCGGGCCGCCGGCGTCGAATTCACCCTGAATCCGGGCGAGGGCGCGTTTTATGGTCCCAAGCTCGAATTCATCCTGAAGGATGCGATCGGGCGCGAATGGCAGTGCGGCACCTGGCAGGTGGATCTGAACCTGCCGGCGCGGCTGGGTGCGCAATACGTCGACGAGCACAGCCAGAAGCGCACGCCGGTGATGCTGCATCGTGCGATCTTCGGTTCGCTGGAGCGATTCCTCGGCATCCTGCTCGAGCATCACGCCGGCAAATTGCCGACCTGGCTTGCGCCGGTACAGGCGGTCGTACTGAATATCTCCGAAAAGCAGGCGAATTACGCGACCGAGGCTGCCGATTTCCTTAAAAATCAGGGGCTTCGGGCAGAAATCGACTTGCGGAACGAGAAAGTGGGCTATAAAATCCGCGACCACACGCTGAAGCGTGTCCCGTACCTGCTGGTGGCAGGTGATCGGGAAGTCGAGTCCAGGTCATTGGCCGTGCGCACGCGCTCCGGGAAGGATCTGGGTGCCATGCCCCTGGAAGAGGTGGCCACTCGGATCGCCCAGGATGCGGCGAGCCGCGGCCGTCGTTATTTGGAGGACTGAAGTATTTCGACAACCAAACGCGTCAGGCGCAATGAGGAGATCCTTGCGCCACAGTTACGCGTGATAGGCGCCGACGGAAGTCAGGTCGGCGTGATGGCTCGCAGCGAGGCCCTGGCGAAGGCCCTCGCTGAAGAACTGGATCTCGTGGAGGTTTCGCCGACTGCAGAGCCGCCTGTTTGCCGGATCATGGACTTTGGAAAGTACCTGTTCGAGCAGAACAAGAAGGCTCACTCGGCGAAGCGCAAGCAGAAGCAGATCCAGCTCAAGGAAGTGAAGTTCCGACCGGGCACGGAAACGGCGGATTACCAGGTCAAGCTGCGTAATCTGATCCGGTTCCTGACCGAAGGTGACAAGGCCAAGGTAACCATGCGGTACCGCGGCCGGGAGATGGCTCACACGGAGATCGGGCGCAAGATCCTCGACCGCCTCGTGGTCGACCTCGCCGAGTACGGCACGGTCGAACAGGGTGCTTCAATGGAAGGGCGCCAGATCACCATGGTGATAGCTCCCAAGAAGAAGTGACCGGCGGCTAGCCGCCGATACGCCTCCAGCCCGCGCGAGCGGTGTGAAGAGGTCAGAAAAAAGGAGAGACCGATGCCCAAGTTGAAGACCAACCGGGCCGCGGCGAAGCGTTTCCGCAAGACTGCGAAAGGCTTCAAGCGCGGCCAGGCCAATCGCCGACACATCCTCACGAAGATGACCAAGAAGCGTAAGCGCCAGCTGCGCGGCTCGACCATGGTCCACGAGACCGATGTCGGCCGCGTGACGCGGCTGCTTCCCAATCATTGACGCTCGCTGACAGGAGGAATGTGACATGGCAAGAGTGAAGCGTGGCGTCATCGCAGGACGCCGACACAAGAAGGTCCTGAAGAAGGCCAAGGGCTATTTCAACGCGCGCCGCAAGGTGTTCCGCGTTGCCAAACAGGCTGTCATCAAGGCCGGCCAGTACGCCTATGTGGGCCGCCGGCTGAAGAAGCGCGACTATCGTGCGCTGTGGGTGCAGCGGATCAATGCCGCCGCGCGCGGCTGCGGGCTGTCTTATAGTCGGCTGATCTCGGGCCTGAAGGCCGCCGGCATCGAGATCGACCGCAAGGCGCTCGCGGACCTGGCGGTACACGACATCACCGCATTCGGGGTGGTCGCGGAGAAGGCGAAGGCCGCACTGGCCGCGAAGTAACGCGCGCCCGGACTGCAGGGGGTCGGGTGAAGGACCTGGATTCGCTGATCACGCGCACGCTGGATCAGATCGCAGCGAGCAACGACCTGGCCGCACTCGATGCGGTGCGTGTCGGCGTGCTTGGCAAGAAGGGCAGCGTCACCGAGCAGCTGAAGTCGCTTGGCAAGCTGCCGGCCGAAGAGCGCCGCGCCGCCGGCGCCGCGATCAACGAAGCAAAGGACTCGATCGCGGCGGCGCTCGATGTGCGACGCGTCGAGCTCGAAGCCGAGGCGGTCGGGCGGGATCTCGCCACGGGCAGCATTGATGTCACGCTGCCGGGTCGCGGCGAGAACATCGGCGGCCTGCATCCCGTGACCCGTACAAGGCTCCGCATCGAGGCAATCTTTCGCCAGGCTGGCTTCAGCGTTGCCGAGGGCCCCGAGGTCGAAAACGACTTCTACAATTTCGAGGCGCTCAACATTCCCGCCGACCATCCCGCGCGGGCGATGCACGACACATTCTATTTCGGCGACGGACGACTGCTGCGTACGCATACCTCGCCAGTGCAGATCCGCGCCATGCAGAGAGATGGCGTGCCGATCCGCATCATTGCGCCGGGGCCGGCATATCGCCACGACTCTGACGTAACCCACTCGCCGATGTTTCACCAGGTCGAGGGCCTCGTCATCGACGAGGGCGTCAGTCTCGCGAACCTGAAGGGCGTGCTGGCGGGTTTTGCCGAGCAGTTTTTCGAGAAGCCCCGTGGCCTGCGCTTCCGGCCTTCCTATTTTCCGTTCACTGAGCCATCGGCGGAAGTGGACATCCAGTGCGTGTTCTGTGACGGTGCGGGCTGCCGGGTCTGCAAGCAGACCGGTTGGCTGGAAATCCTGGGCTGCGGCATGGTGCATCCCAACGTATTGCGCGCCTGCGGCGCCGATCCCGAGCGCTGGCAGGGCTATGCCTTCGGGATGGGCATCGAGCGGCTCGCAATGTTGCGCTATTCGGTCAACGACCTGCGGCTGTTCTTCGAAAACGACCTGCGCTTCCTCGCGCAGTTCAACCGGGGCTGATCATGCGCGTCGGTCTCGAATGGCTCGACGAATGGGTGGAGACCGGCTGGGATGCGGCCACACTCGCACAGCGCCTGACCATGGGCGGCATCGAAGTCGAGTCCATCGAGCCGGCCGCCGCCGAATTCACGGGCGTCATGGTTGGCGAAGTGCTGAGCGTGGAGCGCCACCCTGACGCGGACAAGCTGACCGTCTGCCAGGTCGCGGGCGGCGGCACGCAACCGCTGCAGATCGTCTGTGGGGCGCCAAACGTGCGTGCGGGACTCAAGGCGCCGCTCGCACTGGAAGGCGCGACCCTTCCTGGTGGACTGGTGATCCGGCGGGCAATGCTGCGCGGGGTTGAGTCGGCCGGGATGTTGTGCTCTGGGCGTGAACTGGGCCTCACGGAGGACCAGGACGGCCTGCTCGAGTTGCCGGCTGAGCTAAAGACCGGCACGGCATTTCGCGAGGCGCTGAAACTCGACGATTCCATCCTGACCCTCAATGTCACGCCGAATCGCGGCGACGTGCTGTCAATGATCGGCGTCGCGAGGGAAGTCGCGGCGATCGCTGACCGCAAGCTGACGCCACCATTCGTCGAACCGATCGCAGCGGTGGGCTTCGCGCGATTCGAAGTGCGGCTTGAAGCGCCTGCGGGCTGCCCGCGCTTTGCAGGTCGCATCATCAAGGGTGTTGATCCGAAGGCAAAGACCCCGCTGTGGATGAGCGAGCGGCTGCGTCGCGCCGGGCTGCGCCCGATCAGTCCGATCGTTGATGTCACGAACTACGTGATGCTGGAATTCGGCCAGCCGATGCATGCCTACGACCTGCGCCGGCTCAGCTCCCACATCGAAGTACGCAAGGCGCGCAAGGGCGAGCGCCTGACCCTGCTCGACGGCCGCGATATTGCGATCGACCCGGACACGCTCGTCATCGCGGATGCGACTGGCCCGGTGGGCCTGGCCGGCATCATGGGCGGCGAAAAGAGCGGCATTGCCGCCGACACCTCGGACGTGTTCCTCGAAGTCGCGTTCTTCGCTCCGGACGCGATCGTCGGTCGCGCGCGCCGCTACGGCATGACGACCGACGCCTCGCAACGCTTCGAGCGAGGTGTTGATCCGCGACAGCAGGAGCGCGCACTGGAGCGCGCGACAAGGTTTCTGATCGAAATTGCAGGTGGTCAGCCGGGCCCCTCCGTGCTGACACAGGTTGAGGCGCAGCAACCGAAGCGCCCGAGTGTCACCTTGCGGCCGGAGCGCGTTGCGAGCCTGCTTGGAGTCCACGTGCCGCGCTCGGATGTCGAGGGAATCCTGCGCCGTCTCGGCATGCAGGTGGCGGGCGCCGGCGATGTGCTGGGCATCATTCCACCGAGCCACCGCTTCGACATCGCGATCGAGCAGGATCTGATCGAGGAGATCGGGCGCATCTACGGCTACGATGAAATTCCGCGACAGGATGCGAAGGTGCCACAGCGTCCGCAGCCTGCGACCGAGCGGTTTGTTTCGCCCGAGCGCCTGATGTTGCTGCTGGTGGATCGCGGCTATCAGGAAGTGCTCACCTACGGCTTCGTCAATGCACTCACGCAGCGCCTGCTGTTCCCGGGTCGCGAGACGCTCGAACTCGCGAATCCGATTTCGGCAGAACTTGGCGAGATGCGTGTATCGCTGTGGCCGGGACTGATCGAGGTTCTGCGCAGCAACCTGCGGCGGCAGCAGGAGCGCGTGCGCCTGTTTGAAGTCGGTACACGATTCGAGATGCAGGGCGGGCAGCTCGTCGAGAGCCAGGCCATCGCCGGATTGATCACCGGAACGGCACTTCCGGAGCAATGGGGTGCCGACAAGCGAAGCGCTGATTTTTATGACCTCAAGGCCGATGTTGAGGCGCTTTTCGGACTGACCGGACGCGCGGGCACGATAAGTTACATCCGTGCGCCACACGACTGCCTGCACCCGGGCCGGAGTGCCGCGGTGATGGACGGGAATACCCGACTCGGGTGGCTGGGGCAAATGCATCCGGAGACCGCGAGAAAGCTCGAGATCCGCGAACCACCCCTGCTGTTTGAACTGGCAATTGACCCGAGCTTTCGCTCGGAAGTACCTGTCTTTTCTGATATTTCCCGCTTTCCGGCGATTCGGCGGGATCTGGCGGTGGTGATCGATGAAGCGACGACGCTGGACGAACTGAAGAAAACTGTTAATTTGGCTGCAAAAGGCCTACTGCGCGAGCTTCACGTGTTCGACGTGTACCGGGGGACGGGGGTAGAACCCGGTAGAAAAAGTGTCGCTTTAGGCTTGATTTTACAGGAAACTTCTCGCACCCTTACTGACGTTGAAGCCGATACCGTGATGGCTGCGGTAGTCGCGCTGGTGAAGGGTGACCTGAA
>JAQBHG010000028.1:0-50498 GCA_032127975.1 Steroidobacteraceae bacterium | reverse complement strand
GGTCGAAGGCGTCATGGCTTCACCGGTCGGCAGCAATTCCGCGCAGGTGCAGGTCATGACGATTCACCGTGCCAAGGGCCTCGAGTTCGATGTCGTGATCGTTCCCGACCTGCAGCGCGGCGTGCGTGGCAGGGAGCGGCCGCTCTTGTACTGGGCACAGGTTGCAACCGGTCCGGGTCGCCGCGGCATCGTGCTGGCGAGCCGGGCGGAGTCCGGCGAGCACGGCGGCGACGCGGATCCGCTCGAGCAATGGATGCGCCATCTGGCGGACGAGCGCGAGTCGCTCGAACTGGGCCGCGTCGCCTACGTCGCGGCGACACGCGCAAAGCGCAAGCTGCACCTAGTCGGTTCAATGAAGGTGAAGTGGAAGGATGGCGAGCCGCAGTTGCGTAAGCCGCCCGGGGGCAGCCTGCTCGGGTTCTTCTGGCCGGCTCTGCGCCAGGATTTCGAGCGGGCATTGGCGGCCTGCACCGCGGCCGGCGAGGGCGCGACAAGCAGCAGGAGCGGCAGGCGCAGGCTGACGGCACCACCCTTGCTGCGATTGCCCGCCGATTTCGTCGCGCCGGCACCGGCCGCTCCACCGCGGACGGCCGGCCTGCGGATCGCTGGCGAGACGGAGGGCTCGATTCGCCCGGAGTTCGACTGGGCGGGGGCGATTGCCCAGGCGGTCGGCCAGGTCGTGCATGTCGAGCTGCATCGGCTGGTGCAGGCGGGGCGTGCGCCCGGCACGCTGAAGCCGGAACGGGCCGCATGGCGACGCCTCCTGCGCGAACTCGGCATCGACGACACCCACCTGCCAGAAGCGCTGGCGCGTATCGAAGGCGCGATCGTCAATATTTCCCGCAGCGAATTCGCCGGCCGCCTGCTCGATCCGGCGGCGGCGGAAGGCACGAGCGAATTGGCGCTCACCGCCTACATCGACGGTATCGTGCAGAGCCTGCGCATCGATCGCAGCTTCGTGGACCCCGAAGGCCGGCGCTGGATCGTCGACTGGAAGACGAGCTCCCACGAGGGCGGTGACATCGAGGCGTTTCTGGACAATGAGCTTGCGCGCTATACGGATCAGTTGCGCCGCTACGCCATGGTGATGCAACGCTACGACGGCCGTCCCCAGCGTGTCGGCCTTTATTTCCCACTGCTCGATGCCTGGCGAGAGCTCGCTCTACAAGGTTCCCTCGACCGAGAAGGGTCGGCGGCCAGTGCTGTCGGGCGGTCCGAGGGCCGATAGGCTGTCGAAGACAGCGGGGCCGGCACCCGGACCCGGCGCGACTTCACCGCTGGCGAAGTAACTTCGGTCACGCTTGAGTTCGATCGTGCCGCGCACCCGCAAGGGGCCGCCGAGGTCGGTGAGCCTTCCAGTCAGGGTGCCTGTGCCAACGGCGCCTTCGCCGATCGTCAGCTCAAAATCACCGAGCATTGCGCCACCAGGACCCGGCGCCTTGAGATCCCGGACAAATAGCCTGCCTTCCGCATCCTGCGGCATTCCGGCGGCGATACGCACTGCCGCGACCTCGAGTTCCAGACCGCCGGTCCATCCCCTGGGCGTCGCGATGCCCTCGAGGTACTCGATCGGCAGATTGCCCGTCAGGTCGTGGGCTTCGATCTGATCGGTACCGAAGCCGCCATTCAGCGAGCCCGCGAGTTGCCCACCGGCGGGTTTCACAGCCACGCGGCAGGCCCATTCGAGGACCAGCAGCGGCCAGGGGCTGCAGGTCCAGGTTGCGGCGCCAAGATCGAGGCCCTGCACATTCACGGTGGAAGCGCGTCCGGACCAGATCGTGCCCTCGAATCCAGCGACGGCGACCCCCTGCGGCACCCAGCGCGCCAGCAGGCTGGCGGGCACCAGTGCGATCAGGAAAGCCAGGAATGCGGCGACGCCCGCCGCGATCAGCAGGCCCTTGCGTGCCATTCCCTAGTGACCGCGCAGTACGAAGGTCGCGTCGACGCGGCCCGGTTCACCGCTGGCGTTGACGCTTGCGGTTTCAGTCACCACGCCACGTTCCTGCTGCAGGCGCGCGAGGCACAGCGCTAGCGCGTCGAAGGAAGCATTCTTGAAGCGCACGCGCATCAATCCGGGTCCTGCGGGCTCGACGCCCTCGAGGGCTTCACCAAGTCCGGACTCGCGCGCGGCGCGATCGACGGCAATCGCCAGTGATTCCCCGGCGCGTGCCGCCGGCATCGCCTGCAGGCGCGGAGTGACGGCCTCGATCCACGCCAGCTGCTCCCGCTTGCCTTCGACCCGCCGTCCGGCCGCGTCGGCTGCGCTGCCGAGCTTCCAGATCCCGCCGACCAGCAGCAGCACGGCCGCCGCCACGGCGCCCCAAGTCACCATGCGCTGATCGCGTTCAGCCAGCGACGTATGCCACTTGCGGAAAATCATGACGCGGGCCCCGTCGTGACGTTGATCTGTGCTGACACCCCTTTCTCGCCCGGTGTCGTCGACTCGACGTCGGCGGTCAGGCCCCGTGCCGTGAGCGCCTGCGCGAATCGTGCGAGCGTATCCGTGTCCGCCGCGACCATCTGCAGCTGCAATGATCCATTGCGCCAGCCCAGCGATTCAATGGTAGGGCCGCCGGCACCGCTCATTGCGCCGCCGACAGCCGCGAGGCGCGCGAGAAGCCCCGCCGGATCGGCAGTGCCGCCGCCAACCAGCCTCTGCTCAATCTGCGCTCGCGCATCGACGATGCGCTCAACGTCGGGCATCGCGATGTGGACGGCCTGCTCGATCGCCGCATCAAGGCGCTTCTCCTCGGCGCGCAGGCGCAGCAGGTCAAATCCGTTCACGCCGATGTGAAGGCCGAGTGCTGCAAGCGCTAGGAATGCGGCGATGCGCCAGCGTTGCCATTCTGCGCCCCAGCCGGAGCGCCGGGCAAAGTCGCCTTGCAGCAGTGACAAGGCGTCGCCGCGCACACTGCCCGCGGCAAGCAACGGCAGTGCGCCGTCGGGCAGGAGCTGCAGGTCGAGGCTGCCGGTCACTTCGCGCAGCGCCTCGATCATTTCACGCGAATGCTGCCAGTCTTGCTGCGAGACAAAAAGCTGGACATGACGGTCCTCGCCTTCCAGGCCCGCGAGCGTGAACGCCTCGGTCAGCGGCTCGGCGTCGAGCGCCACCGGCAACACGCCGGGCGCGCGCACCAGCAGCTGGCCCGAGTCGATGACGGCGACCATCTTGCCGGGGTTGTCCGGGACGCAAAGCGGTTCGGGAATGAGGGCCTCCGGATCGAGCCCGGCCGACTTGAGCGCGTCCATCCAGCCGCGCAACTCGTCGCGCCGCACCGCGGCGACTAATGTCCGGCCGCCAGCGTCGGTGCGGCCGACGGCAAAGTGAAACTGCTCGACTTCACCGGCCAGCAATTCTTCCATGGCATAAGGCACGACCTGCGCAATGCGCGCCCCGCCTTTCACGGGCAACTCGGGCTGCGCGAATGTCACGCTGGCACCCGGCGCTATGACCACGAGTCTGCGTTCAGCCGCGATCGGTGCCGCGTCCGCGAGCCCTCCGACAGACACCGGACCGACGCGTCCGCCATCGGCGTCCGTGATGATCCAGGACACGGGATCCGCCATCCGCAGCACGAGAAATTGACTCATTGCCTCACTCGGCGCCAGTTGAACGCAGGACCGTCCGGCTGCCGCCGGCGCTGTTTCGCTCGATCAGACTGTACAGCGTGAGTTCGGAGGTGCCAATACTGACGGCTGTTATGGCGCGGAACCAGTTCGAAGATTCGGAAATTGTCGGTTCCAGGGCTTGGAATTCGTCCGCGCCGAGCGTTGCACGCAGGTCCTCGATGGTCGGAAAGCAGCCGCTTCGCCGGTTGGCAAGCAGCGAATCAGCATCGCCGAAATCGGTTCGACCTTCGACCAGGGCCGCGAGCACCGGCGCCGATGCCGTGCAGACGTTGACCCTCGTGCCAAGCGGCAATGCAGCCACATGAGGACGGATCCGCAAGTATTCCTCCAGTGTCATGCCGGGCAGCGCCATCAGTTCGCTGATCGACGTCACCGGGCCGTTGGCTGCCAGGTAGGGCGGATTCTGCGAAAGATAGTTGCCGTCCTCCGCGCCATCGGGAAATCCCGGCACCGTGTCGGAATCCAGCCAGTCAGCCGCAATCCGCGCCCAGCGCCTGTCCGCGCCCGCATTCTGGAGCAGCCGCTCGAAGCGCGCGACCGCGGCCTCGCTGACCTTGCCATCGTCGGTGAGCAGGCTGTTGAGGTTGAATCGCCCCTGCATGTCCTCCAGCGCACCGCGCACCGCGCCGCCGTCCACCGGCAGCGGAGGAATCGGCTGCGCCCAGTTCTCGCCGAGGTGATCGGTCTGTGAGTCCTCGCGGTCCTTGCGCAGCACCTCGATCGCCCAGGCCTCGGCGCCGAGCGCGACATTCCAGGCCTGGTCCAGCGCAATCAGCCCCGCGGTTCGCCGCTGGTCGAGTGACGCGCGCGTGCCGATGCGCACGGCGAGCACGGTGGCGATCGCGACCATCACGATCGCCATGATCAGGGCAACGCCTCGCTGCTTCATCCGGGGACCTCAATGAGGCGTTTCAATTCGCCATAGTCGGTCAGCACGATCGTGATCTCGACGGCCATCGGGCGCGACCTGAATCCGGTGTCGCCCGGGCTCCCGAGCGGCGGCCACTGGGTGACCCATTCGCGGCCCGAATTCATGTAACGGATCTCGATGCGTTCCACCTGGTTCAGCAGCCGGCGCGTGACCGGAACATTGGCGAGTGTCGGGTCGGTTACATTCCAGTAATCACGGATCAGCGTGCGTTCCTCGAGGCGGTAGCTGACCCGCTGCACCGTGCCGCGGGGCGCGCCGGCGCCATTCGGCCAGCCCGCGTGCGAGAGCTCCACGAGTGTCACTGCATTCGGGTCGCGCCGGAGCGCGGCGCGGAAGCCGTCGCCGATCGGCTCGCGAATCGGTCGTGGCGCCAGCGTGCGGAAATCACCGGTCAGGAGATTCATCGCGCGCTGGACTTCTTTCAGGCGGTCCATGTGGCCGCCGGCATTCTCGACTGAGACCCGCGCCTCGGTGACCGAGCGATAGGCCATTACGCTGATGATCGCGAGAATGGCGATGGCAACCAGGATCTCGAGCAACGTGAATCCCCGGTTGCGATTCATGGCTCTTCCCCGTCGTCAGGAGCCGGAGCGCCGGTGTTCCAGGGTGTCGAAGAAGGCCCGGCAGCGGTCGCGGTTGCGCCGACGAAGCCCGCGAAGCTGACAAGCGCGGAATCCCCGGCATCGTCATCGCGACGCACCTGCATGTCGATGCGCCTGAGTCCCTCTACCGGCGTCTGCGAAACAGTCGCGATCCAGTGCCAGCGCCGGCCGGCGTAATCGACATCACCCTCGGTCTTGTCCACCGAGGGGTACTCCCCAGAGAGGCGGATTTCGGTGATCTTGTTGTCCGCGATCCAGGACGCCAGGCTGCGGTCGCGCAGGTAGCCGATGTTCGCGGCGGTGTCGCCTATCGCCTTGAAGACGGCGAACATGCCCAGCGCTACGATCGCGAGCGCGACGACGACTTCGATCAGCGTGAAGCCGCGTGCCCTGCTACCTGGGATCATGACGCTCGATCTCGATCAAGCCGTCGGCGCCGCCGATCAGCGTGACACGCCGCCCGGTGTCCGGGCGCGCGAGTGTCAGGCGATAGGGGGAGACGTCCCCGCTGCCATAGGCCATTAACTGCGGGATTCGCGCCTCGAGGTTTGCGGGTTTGCGCAACAGGACGAGCCTGCCTTCTATTTCGAGCTCGAATGCAAGGCCGGGCGGTAATTCCCGCGGGCGCAGCCACGGATCATCGCCGACATCCGTCCAGCGCTGCTCGAAGCCGTCGAAGCGCAGGAATTCGTAGCCCGCGCCCTCGATCCGCAGGCCATAGTCGCGTCCTTCAAGCTGGGCCTGCTCCTGCAGCAGCGCGATCGTGTCGGTCAGACGTTCGGTCTCGAGCTCCATCTCGCGGTCGTCGCCGAGCACGCCGATCGATAATGTCGCGACGGCAGCTAGGATAGCGATGATGACGACGACGACCAGTATCTCGATCAGCGTGAATCCGCGCTGGTCGCCGCGGCGGCGGATTGCTGCGATCGTCACGACCGGCTCAGGCCGTCAATCGATATTCCAGTTGCCCAGATCCGCATCCGCGCCTTCGCCGCCGGGCTGGCCGTCCGAGCCGAGGGTGTAGAGGTCATAGGCGCCGCCCCTGGTTCCCGGCTGCAAATAGACATACTCATTGCCCCATTGATCCTTCGGCACGGTCTTCGACCGCAGGTAGCCCTGTGGCCTCCAGTTGCGAACCGAGGGGTCATCCGGCTTTTTGACCAGCGCCTCGAGGCCCTGTTCGGTTGACGGGTAACGGAAGTTATCCATCTGGTACATGTCGAGCGCAGTGCCAAGCGAGCGGATATCGAGTTTCGTCGCCTTGATCCGCGCTTCGTCCACCTGGCCGAGAATCTGGGGTGCGATCAGGGCGCCAAGGATCGCAATGATCACGAGCACGACCATGATCTCGATCAGCGTGAATCCGGATTCGCGACGGAAAACCTGGCGCACTGACTACTCCTGCCCCGGGCGCGAGGCGCGACCTGCAAAGCAATTGCATGATAACAGAGCGACTCCCCGGCACCCGGCGGCGAGGGCCGCCTTGTGACGCCGCGCTCAACCTATAATCTGCGTGTCGGGGAGGCCGGGAGAGCAAATCTTGAAGCTGGGGATGATGTTTCCGGGGCAGGGATCCCAGTCGGTCGGCATGCTCGCGGCATTGGCCGATGTCGAGCCGGCGGTTGGCGCCACCTTTGCGGAAGCGTCAGAAGTCCTCGGATATGACCTGTGGCGGCTTTGCCAGCAGGGCCCGGAAGAGCGGCTTTCCGAGACGGAACGTACACAGCCCGCGATGCTTGCGGCAGGCGTTGCGGTCTGGCGGGCCTGGAAACAGCGTGGCGGTCGGACGCCCGAAATGATGGCCGGGCATAGCCTGGGCGAGTACAGCGCGCTGGTCTGTGCCGGCGCCATCGATTTCCGCGATGCGACGGAACTCGTGCGCCTGCGCGGACAGGCCATGCAGCGCGCGGTGCCCGCGGGCAGCGGCGCGATGGCCGCGATCCTCGGCCTGGACGACGCCGTGATCGAGGCGGTTTGCGTCGAATCGGCGCAGGGCGAAGTCGTCCAGCCGGTCAACTACAATTCGCCCGGCCAGCTGGTCATCGCGGGCAATGCCACGGCGGTCGCGCGGGCCATCGAGAACTGCAAGTTGCGTGGCGCGAAGCGAGCTGTCCTGCTGCCGGTTTCCGTCCCTTCGCACAGTGCGCTGATGAAACCCGCGGCGGAAGAAATGCGCGGGCGGTTGCAAGCCCTCGCTGTGCAGACGCCAGGATTTCGTGTCTATGCATTCGACGGCGGCCTGCATGACTCGCCGGCCGCGATCCGGGACGGCTTGTACCGCCAGTTGTTTAATCCGGTCCGCTGGTCGGCTATTGTCGGCGCGATGATTGCGGCGGGTGCGCGGCAGCTGATCGAATGCGGGCCGGGAAAGGTGCTTGCCGGGCTCGCGCGACGCGCACCGGGCGGCCGCGATCTTGCAATCAACGCGATCGACGGAGCAGATTCATTGCAGGCCGCACTGACTGCGGCCACGGGGAGCGGCAACCGATGACGACACAGACACTCGCGGGCGAGATCGCACTCGTGACGGGCGCTTCGCGCGGCATCGGCCAGGCGATCGCGCTCGGCCTCGGCGCGCAGGGCGCGAAGGTCATCGGCACGGCGACTGGCGCCACTGGGGTCTCGGCAATCGACTCGATGCTGGCCGGCGCTGGCATCAGCGGGCGCGGCATCGCGCTCGACGTTGCAGACGGCGCTGCTACCGATGCCGCGATTGCGGACATCGAGGGTCGTGAAGGTGCGATCAGCATCCTGGTCAACAATGCCGGCATCACGCGCGATACGCTGCTGCTGCGCATGAAAGCAGAGGACTGGGACGCTGTGATCGACACCAATCTCGGTTCCGTGTTCCGTCTCAGCAAGGCGGTGCTGCGCGGCATGATGAAGGCGCGCAAGGGACGCATCGTCAACATCGCCTCGGTGGTTGCGATGATCGGCAATCCGGGTCAGGCGAACTACTGCGCCTCAAAGGCCGGCATCGGTGGGTTCACGCGTTCGATGGCGCGCGAAGTCGCCTCGCGCGGCATCACCGTGAATGTGGTGGCGCCGGGCTTCGTCGATACCGACATGACCCGCGCCCTGAGCGAGGAGCAGCGCGCGTCGCTGGCGGCCCAGATACCCCTCGGCCGCCTCGGCCAGGCTTCCGACATCGCCGCGGCAGTCTGCTTCCTGGCTTCACCGGCGGCCGCATGGATCACCGGAGAGACCATCCACGTCAATGGCGGGATGTACATGTCCTGAATGATTTCCGGCGCTTACGTTCGCAAAAAAGGCGTTCAGAAACAGCGCACAAGAAAGGTTTCTGGTAGCCAGTGGGGGGTCCGTGGCATAGAATGGCGACCCCCGGCCGGCCCGAACGCCGCCAAGGGCACCACTAGCCAAGGGAAAAGAAAACGATGAGCACAGTCGAAGAACGGGTGAAGAAGATCGTCGCCGAGCAGCTCGGCGTGAAAGACGAGGAAGTGACGAACGATGCGTCATTCGTCGACGATCTGGGTGCCGATTCCCTGGACACGGTCGAGCTCGTGATGGCGCTCGAGGAAGAGTTCGAGACCGAGATACCAGACGAGGATGCCGAGAAGATCACCACGGTGCAGCAGGCGATCGACTACATCGTCCAGCACCAGTCCAAGACCTGAGGCCATGCCTGCTCCGGCCCCGGCCCTGCGGCCGGGGTCCATTGCGTCTGGCCAGCACCGGCAGGCAGAGGAAATCTCTTGAGCAAGCGTCGCGTGGTCGTCACCGGGCTCGGCATGGTGTCGCCGCTCGGTAATTCCGTCGCTGACAGCTGGACCGCCTGCCTTGCCGGCAAGAGCGGGATCGGCCCGATCACACGTTTCGACGCGACCGGTTTCCCTGCGAACTTCGCCGGCAGTGTTCCCGACTTCGATGCGTCAAAATTCATGCCTGCAAAGGAAGCGCGGCGCATGGACCTGTTCATGCAATACGGTGTAGCTGCCGGCGTGCAGGCGATCGCCGACTCTGGTCTTCAGGTTACGGATGCCAATCGTGCCCGCATCGGTCTCGTTTTCGGTGCGGGTATCGGCGGACTCGCGACCATCGAAGAGAATCACAGTCGTTATCTCGAGAGCAGGACATCGAAGAAAATTTCGCCGTTCTACATTCCGGCCAGCATCGTCAACATGATTTCGGGTCACTTGTCGATCATGTACGGTGTCACCGGACCGAATCTCGCGCTGGTCACGGCCTGCACGACTTCGACGCACAGCATCGGTATCGGCATGCGCACGATCCAGTATGGCGACGCAGACGTCATCGTCGCCGGAGGCGCCGAGATGGCGCAGACGCCGACGGCGGTCGGCGGTTTCTGCCAGGCGCGGGCGCTGTCGACCCGCAATGATGACCCGCAGCGCGCCAGCCGGCCCTGGGATCGCGATCGCGATGGCTTCGTGATGGGTGACGGGGCGGGAGCTGTCGTGCTCGAGGAATACGGGTACGCGATGGCGCGCGGGGCAACTATCCATGCCGAGCTCATCGGCTTCGGCATGAGCGGGGATGCTTTTCACATCACCGCGCCACCGGAAAATGGCGCCGGCGCGAGCCTGTCGATGGTCAACGCGCTGCGCGATGCCCGCGTCAACGCCGACGAGGTGCAGTACGTCAATGCGCACGCGACCTCGACACTGCTCGGCGATATCGCCGAGACGACCGCGATCAAGGATGCATTTGGCGCGCACGCTGCGCGGCTTGCGGTCAGCTCGACGAAATCCATGACCGGGCACCTGCTGGGCGCAGCGGGCGCGGTCGAGGCAATTTTCGGCATCCTCGCGATCCGCGATCAGGTCGCTCCGCCGACCATCAATCTCGACAATCCCGACGAAGGCTGCGATCTCGACTACGTACCGAACACCGCCAGGCGCATGAAGATCAACACGATCGTGAGCAATTCCTTCGGCTTCGGCGGAACCAACGGCACGCTGGTCTTTCGCGCGCTCAGCTGAAGCCGGTGGAGGGCGATCCGGTCGGACGGATGCTGGCACTGCACGAGCGGCATCCCGATCGCTATCCGGTTCTGCTAGACAGCTCCGCGGTCGGACTACCGCTGGGCCGTTTCACACTGCTGCTGGCTGGCCCGGGAGACCGGTTGCTGCTCGACCGCGACATGCAACTCCAGGGCGGGGGCGGCGGCGGTGGATTCTGCGATCGCCTGGACGCCTGGTGGGGACGCGAGAGAAGCGAGGGTCCGCCGGCACCCTGGCCCTTTGCGGGCGGCTGGTTCCTATACCTCGGCTACGAGCTTGCCTCTGAAGTCGAGCCGTCGCTGCGGCTGCCCCCGTCTCCGTTGCCGGTCGTCGCACTCGCCTGGCGTATGCGCGCAGCCCTGATTCACGACCATGATTCAGGCGCAAGCATGCTGCTGGCCGAGCCCGCGGCTGCCGATGTCGCGGCGCAACTGCGCGCGGATCTCGAGGGCGTCGGACTGACGGCGCGTCCTGCGCCACCCGGGCCGGTAACCGCCGTGGCTGAGGATGATCCCGAGCATTATCTGGCAGCCTGCCGCACAGCGCTCTCCCATATCGCGGCCGGTGACGTTTACCAGGCCAATCTTGCCCGCAGCTGGCGCGCCGCCTTGCCCGAGGGCGCGACGTCCGTTGCGCTCTATGAGCGCCTGCGTTCGGCCAATCCCGGTGCATTTTCCGGCATTGCCAGACTCGATGGGGTCACGATCCTGTCGAGTTCGCCGGAGCGCCTGGTGCGCGTACGCGGCAGGCGCGTTGATACCCGGCCGATCGCTGGCACCCGGCCCCGGCTGCCATCCGGTGACGCGGCATCGATCGCCGAACTGACCGCAAGCACCAAGGAACGCGCGGAACACGTGATGCTCATCGACCTGGAGCGCAATGATCTGGGAAGGATATGCGAACCGGGCAGCGTGGAGGTCGACGAGTTGATGGCGATCGAGAGCTATGCTCACGTCCATCACATCGTCTCCAATGTCTGCGGCCGGTTGCGCGAAGATGTCACGCCCGGCGCAGTGATCCGCGCATTGTTCCCCGGTGGCACGATCACCGGTTGTCCGAAGGTCCGCTGCATGCAATTGATCGGCGATCTCGAGGGCAAGGGCCGCGGGGCCTATACCGGCGCCATGGGCTATCTGGCGCTGGACGGCAGCCTCGATCTGAACATCCTGATCCGAACCATGACATTGCAGGGCGGTGAGGTCGAACTGCGTGCCGGGGCCGGGATCGTCGCCGACTCCGATCCGCTGCACGAACTCGACGAAACGCGTGCCAAAGCGCGTGGCCTGTTGCGTGCTCTCGGGAGCGCCGACTGATGCCGGTCCTCGTCAATGGCCGCGCGGCTGGGCTCGATCCGCTCGACCGCGGTCTGCAGTATGGTGACGGCCTGTTCGAGACGATCGCAGTGCACGACGGCCGCGCGCGATTCCTCGCGGCGCACCTTGAACGCCTGGCCGAGGGTGCTCGCCGGCTGGCCCTGCCGTCGCCGGATCCTGAACACCTGGCGGGGCAGATCGCAGCGGCCTGGCCTGATCGCCGGGGCGTCGTCAAGCTGGTCTGGACGCGCGGTCCTGCGGGCCGCGGCTACCGGCCGCCGGCACACCCGGAACCCACCTGCATTGCGGCCGGATTCGCGTGGCCGGAATGGCCGGCCAGCGCATGGAGCGAGGGTGTTCGCGTCCGTTATTGCCGGATACGTCTCGGGAACAATCCAGTGCTTGCCGGGATCAAGCACCTGAATCGACTCGAACAGGTCTTGGCGCGCGCCGAATGGGACGATGAACACATCGCCGAGGGATTGATGCTTGACACCATGGGCCAGGTGATTTCAGGTACGCAGAGCAATATGTTCGCTGTCGTCGCGGGGCGGCTCGTGACGCCTGCTCTCGATCAATGCGGTGTCGCCGGAGTGATGCGTCGTGCGGTTTGCGGCTGGGCCGCAGATCGCGGGAACGAAGTCGCCGAATGCAGCCTGCGCCCCGAAGCGCTGGAGACCGCCACCGAGATATTCGTGACCAATGCCTTGATAGGGGCCTGGCCTGTGCGCGAACTCGCGGGCAGGCAGCTGCCGCCCGGGCCACTGGCCGCGCAATTCAATGCATGGCTCGCGGAAAATACATGAAGCGCCTGCGGCTTCGCATTGCGCTCGTCGCCATCCTGCTGGTGGCCGCCTGGCTCGGCCTGCGTCAGTACGAAGAGTCCTGGCTTGCGACGCCACTCCCGGGATTGCGGCAGCCGGTCGTCTTCCAGTTGCCGGCCGGCGCATCGCTCAGCGCGGTCGCCGACTCGCTCGAGGAATCGGGGTGGCTCGACCGCAAGTGGATCTGGGTTCACCACGCAAAGCGAACCGGCGCCTCGACCAGCATCAAGGCGGGCGAATACCTTTTGCAGCCCGGCACGACGCCTGCCGCACTGCTGCGACAATTCGTGCAAGGCTCGGTGCTGCTGCACACGCTGACCATTCCTGAAGGCTGGACCTTCAGGCAGGCGCTCGCTGCGATACAGGCGCATCCGGTCGTGGTCGTCGAACTGGCGGACCTGTCGCAGGACGAATTGATGAAACGGCTCGGACTGGCGGGCCGACATCCTGAAGGACTGTTTTTCCCGGACACCTACCGCTTCCCGCGCGGGACAAGCGACCGCGAACTGCTGCTGCTGGCGCGGGCGCGGCTTGAGGCGGAACTTGCGGCTGCCTGGGAGAGGCGCGCAGCCGGGCTCCCGGTGCGCACACCATATGAGGCACTGATACTGGCCTCGCTGGTCGAAAAGGAAACCGGCGATCCCGACGAACGGCCCCTGATCGCCGGTGTCTTCACCAATCGCCTGCGCATCGGAATGCGCCTGCAAACCGATCCGTCGGTGATTTACGGGATCGGCGAATCCTTTGATGGCGACCTGCGCCGCCGCGACCTGCAGGACGACACGCCGTACAACAGCTATACCCGTGCGGGCCTTCCGCCGACGCCGATTGCGTTGGTCGGGCGTGCGGCTCTCGAAGCCGCGGTGAGGCCCGGGAAGACCGATGCGCTTTACTTCGTAGCGACCGGCAAGGGCGATGGCCGGCATTATTTTTCGACATCGCTGGTTGCACACAATGCGAATGTCGCGCGGCACCTGGCCAATCTGCGCGGTGGCAGCGCCCTTCAGGTACGCTGAGCCGGTGAGCGGCCGGTTCATCACATTCGAGGGCATCGAGGGCGTCGGCAAGTCGACGCAGCTCGCGCATGCGGCGGCCTATCTCCGCGGTCGCGGAATCGAGCCGGTACTGACGCGTGAACCGGGCGGCACAAAGCTGGCTGAGCAATTGCGCAGTCTCGTGCTCGAACCGCATGACGAACCTGTCACTCCGACGGTGGAATTGCTGGTCATCTTCGCGGCGCGCGCGAGCCACGTTGCCGGCAAGATCAGGCCGGCGCTGAAGCGCGGGCGTTGGGTGCTCTGCGATCGGTTCACGGATGCGACCGAGGCGTATCAGGGCTGCGGCCGCGGGTTGAGGCTGGCGTGGATCCGGCAATTGGCGAAGATCGCGCATCCACGACTGACGCCGCATCTGACCTTCCTGTTCGACGCGCCCCCCGAAATCGCACTTGGGCGGATGGAAAGGCGCGGCGCGCGGCTTGATCGTATTGAAGCGGAGGCTTTTGCGTTTTTCGAACGTGTCCGGAGCGGCTATCTTGCCATTGCCGCACGCGAGCCCGAACGCGTCCGCGTGATCGACGCAACCGGCAGTGAAGAGCAGATTGCAGCGACGGTCGTGCGCGAACTCGCGAACTGTCTGCGCGATACGGAGTAATACGCGTGGCGCGCTCGAAACGTTCAAGCGAAGTGGCCGTAGCGGCGCCGGATGTCGGCGACGTGCTGGCCCGCGCCGCCGTCGAATGGCTCGCGCCGCTGCGCGGGCAGCTTTCCGCGATGCATCGCCAGGATCGCTTGCCGCATGCGCTGTTGCTGCTCGGCCAGCCGGGAGCCGGGCAATCCGAGCTCGGCCTGTGGCTGGCCGCGCTGCTGTTGTGCGACGGGCAGGACGCCACAGCCTGCCGCGCCTGTGCGGGTTGCCGGCTGTTTCATGCCGGCACCCATCCGGATTTCTACCGTGTGCAACCGGAGGAGGACGCAGCCGTCATCCGCGTCGAGCAGATCCGCGGCTTGTCCGAGAGTTTTGCGCTCAAGAGTTACCGGGGTCGTGGCAAGGTAGCGCTGGTCGATCCGGCCGATGCCATGAATATCAACTCATTCAATGCGTTACTGAAGACTCTTGAAGAGCCTTCTGACAACACCTACCTGATCCTCGCCGCGAGTCGCATTGACCGCCTGCCGCGCACGATCGTCAGTCGCTGCGCGCGCCTGCGCCTGCCGCTGCCGGCTGCGGGCGAGGCGCTTGCGTGGCTGAACGGGTGCCGGAAATACGCCGGCTGGGAACGCCTGCTTGCGCTCGCGAATGGCGCGCCGTTCCTTGCGCTGCAATACGCGGATGCCGGTCTCGAACAGATCGACACACAGATGCAGGAGGCAATGAATTCGGCTGAGAAAAGCCAGCTCGACATCATCGCGACCGCTGCAGCCTGGAGCCGCGATCAGCCGGAAGCGCGCCTGTACTGGCTCGAGTCCTGGCTGACGGGACAGCTGCGTGAGGCGGCCCTGTCTAGTGATCTGGCTAACAATAATCGTTTACCATGGTTGCGGGTCCAGGGCCGCGAACCGATGATACGGGCCGGCTATCGCTTGCTGGACACGCTGCGCGAGGCGCGAATGCTCGTGAACGGTGCGCTCAACACGCAGCTCCTGTTCGAAGGGCTGCTGATATCGCTCACGGCGCTCGTGGGCGGGGGCGCCGGCAAGTTGAGGGAGTCATTGGGTTGAAGATGCGGGCACCATCGAGCAAGCCGGGACTCTTGACGCTCACCATCAAGGACAAGAGCGCCCTGTACCTTGCCTACATGCCATTCGTGAAAAACGGCGGGCTGTTCATCCCGACCAACAGCAATTACCGGATCGGCGACGAGGTGTTCATGCTCCTCAACCTGATGGGAGAAGACGAGAAGCTGCCGGTCGCGGGTCGCGTGATCTGGCTGACGCCGAAAGGCGCACAAGGCAAGCGCACGGCTGGCATCGGCGTGCAATTCAGCGAACAGGACCGCGGGACGACACAGAAGAAGATCGAGTCCTACCTGGCCGGCGCGCTCGGCGGGGACAAACAGACGCACACGATGTAGGCGGCGCGGTACAGCGCGGCCTCGCGCGCCTCACTCTGGACCGAGTTTGTTTCCGACCAGGCCGCCCTGCAGGCAGTAGGCCTCGAATCCACGTTCGCTCAAAAGGAACGCTGCGGCGGAACTGCGCCGGCCCGTATCGCAGACGGCGACATAGGGTGTCTTGGTGTCGAGCGTCCGCACCTTGAGGCGGATGAAATACAGCGGCACGTTCAGCGCATCGTCAATGTGAAAGTCGTTGTATTCGCTCGGCAGCCGCACATCCAGCCAGCGACCGCCGCGCGCGACCAGATCACGCGCATGCTCAAGGTCCACCGAGTGCAGCAGGGGCTCATTCAGGAGCTCCCGGAAATCGTCCTTGCCCAGGCGCACGAGTGCGCCATCAGTCTGCATCGTGATGGTCGCATTGCGCTTGCCGTCTGATATCAGCGATTCTTCGCCGAATGACTCGCCGATTCCCAATTCGGCAAGCTTGATGCCGGCGCGGCTCATCGGTGTCTCGCGCGTGACCACCGCGCTGCCTTTCGTGATGACGTAGAAATAATCGCCTTCGTCGCCCTGCTTGATGACGACTTCGCCGGCCTTGCAGGCCACGTGCTGCATGCGCATGAACAGGGCCTGCAGATTGGCGGGCGGAATGCGATGGAAGGCCTTGGTCTGCAGCAGCACGGTCATCCAGTCGTCGGCATTCGCGACGCCGCCACCGGAGATTTCGCCCACTTCATAGCTGCCGGTCTGGTCCCAGGTGATCAGCACGTCGAGCAGGTCGCTGTCCACCGCGATATAGGTCGAGTCGGTGAGCGCCCGCGCCGTGAATCGCCGCGGCTGCCCCGAGGCGAGCGCAATGCGCGCCTCGGGCGTTCCGGCGGCCACCGTCGATACCGTTCGCTCGCCGCTGCGCAGTTCGATCGCGCCGCTGACGAGATAGACCGTGCGCTTGTCGGACTCGCCTTCCTTGAACAGGACACGGCCGCTGTCGAGCTCCTGGAGCCTGGTCTTGCGTGACAGCGCGTGCAGGTTTTCCCGCTTGAGGCCGTCAAGCGGGCTGAACCTGCGAAGCACCTCCAGGTCGACCGGTTTATCTTCCATATTTGGCGACTTTCATGCGGGCGCAATCTATCACAGGCTTCAGCGTAACGCGGTGAGGGCGGTCCAGCCCGCATCGGGGCGAAACCTCGGGCCATGCCGCGCGGCCAGCTCCTCGAGGCGCGCGACGATGCCGGCGACGCCGCGTGCGCGCGCATAGTGCAGCGGCCCGCCTCGGAATGGCGCGAAGCCGGTGCCGAATATCATTCCGGCATCGAGCAGGTCCGCATCGTCGATGACCTGTTCGCGCAGGCAGGCGACCGCCTCGTTCAAATACTGCAGGATGAGCCGGTCCTCGAGGTCCTCGGGCACACTGCCTGCGGCGTCCGGCTTCATCGGCTTGCCATTGCGCCACTGGTAAAATCCCTGGCCGGTCTTGCGGCCAAGCTTGCCGGCCTCGACGAGTGCCGCCGTGCACCTGGGTGTCGGCCTGGCGAAGGCTTCGGCGAGAATCTTTCCGACATGGGCAGCGACGTCGAGTCCAACCGTGTCGGCGAGTTCGATCGGCCCCATCGGCATCCCGAATTGCGTCGCGGTACGGTCGATCAGGGCGAGCGGCACGCCTTCATCCGCCGCCAGCATCGCTTCCGTCATGTAGGGCATCAGGATGCGATTGACCACGAAGCCGGGCGCGCTGCGGCATGGAAGCGGCAGCTTGTCGAGCCTGCGCGTGAATGCCAGCGCGTCCTCGACCACGTTATCGCGCGTCTGCTGCGCGCGGATGATCTCGACCAGCATCATTTTCGCGACTGGATTGAAGAAGTGCAGCCCGACCAGGCGCCCGGGATCGGCGAGCCCACGCGACAATTCCTCCAGCATGATGCTCGACGTGTTGGTGGCGAGCAGGGCGTCCTGCTTCATGACGGGTTCCAGCTTCGCGTACAGCGCGCGCTTGGCGTCCGCATTCTCGAAGATCGCCTCGATGACGAGATCGGCCCGTGCGACGCCGGCACCCTCGACGTCGGCGGAAAGCCGTGCGGCCATTTCCGCCGACTTTTTCGGATCGCGCGCGCGCTTGCTGAAGAACTCGCCGGCACGTGCAAGTGCCGGCTCGATGTACTTCATCTCGCGGTCCTGCAGCGTGACGGTCAGGCCGCGCGAGGCGCACCAGGCCGCGATGTCGCCGCCCATGACACCCGCGCCGACCACGTGGACGTGACTGAAACGGCGCGCATTCTTGCCGCCGAGTGCCTTCATGCGGTTCTGCAGGAAGAACACCCTGACCAGATTGCGCGAGGATTCGCCCAGGAACAACCCGGCAATGGAGCGGGCTTCCGCTTCGTATGCTGCGGTGCCGCCGGCGCCATGCCGCGCGAACAGGTCGATGATCGCGTAGGGCGCGGGGTAGTGCGCGCGATTCGCGCGTCGCGCTACCTGCTTGCGGGTCTGGGCCGCGACGAAGGAGCGCAGCAAAGGCAACCCGAGCAGGCGCAGTGCCAGGGGCGCGCGTCTGGGCGGCGGCGCGGCGAGCGCAATCTCGCGGGCGGCCGCGTCCAGCCCCTCGCGCGGCACCAGCCGGTCGATCAATCCGAGCTTGAGCGCGGCATCGCCACGCACCGAGCGCCCGGTCAGCATCATGTCGAGTGCGGCTGGCGCGCCGATCAGCCGGGGAGTGCGGACCGTCCCGCCGAAGCCCGGGTGTATGCCGAGGAGCACTTCCGGCAGCCCGAGACTCAGGCGGCCGTCGTCGGCACCGACGCGATAATCGCATGCGAGCGCCAGTTCGAGGCCGCCGCCCAGCGCAAAGCCGTGGATTGCGGCTGCGGTCGGCATTGGCAGCGCCTCGATGCGTTCGAATACCTGCTGCCCGGTCCGGACCAGGCGGTATGCCTGCTCGATATCGGTGAAGCCGGTGAATTCCGAGATATCGGCACCTGCGATGAAGCCGCTGTCCTTGGCCGAGCGGATCACCAGCGCCCTGGGATTCGCGCGCCTCACTTCCGCGAGGCGAGCATCGAGCTGGCCCATGACCTCGGTGCCGAGAGTGTTGGTGCCGCCGCCCTGCTGGTCGAGGGTCAGCCAGGCGACCTGGTCCTGGTCAGTTTCTAGACGCCAATGGGCGCGTTGTTCAGTCATGTGCGCATCCCTGGATAGCGATCCAATTATGCACGCTGCCGGCTGGTCAGGCTTTGGCCACGGCCGCCGGATCAGGAGCCCTGACTGTCTGCGGCTCGATTTCAAAGTCGAACACCAGTGGCAGATGGTCGGACAGCGGCACGGGCGGAATATCGAACGCCTTCGGCACGATGCCTTCGCCGTACAGGATGAAGTCGAGTTCCTTGCGCGGCCAGCGGCTCGGATAGGAGGGGAGGCCGGCGATATTCGCGCTGCGCAGACCTGCCGCCTGCATGAAGAGGTAGATCTCGTGCTCTCCCCAGAAAGTATTGAAGTCACCTGCGACGATAACCGGCTTGGACTGGCGGCGGACCAGCTGGTGCAGGTGACGCAGCTGAGAGTGGCGGTGCCGGAACTTGAGCGACAGGTGCACCAGGAAAATGGCGACCTCGTCGAGTTCGAGCTCGATGATCAACTTCTTGATCCCGGTGTCGAAGTAGTGGAAGCGCTCGCCGTGGACCCGCGGCGCGGCAAGGAAGGCATTGGCCTGTTTGCGCACGATCGGCATGAACTGGTTGAACGAGTCCTCGCCGTACTTGCACTGATAGGTCGAGTAGTGGGCCAGGTGGCTCGCGATGAATTCGGCCTGGTTGACCATGCCGCTGCGGATCGAGCCGGTATCCACCTCGATGAGCCCGACGACATCCGGATCCCGCTCGCGGATGAAATCGGTAATTCGTTCGAGGACCTGGCGGCTGCTCCGCAGATAGCCCGCGCCGGGCACGGGCAGGTGGAATGCCGGGCCGGTGCCGGTGGCGTAGCGGATGTTGTAGACGAGCAGTCGCACTTGGTGTCGGTACCCGCTGGGCGGCAAAAGACGTATTCTAGGCGCTGGATCCTTGCCAGGGGCGCGATCCGTGTCCGAAAGCAATCCGATCAGGCTGTTCGTGAGCCATCTGTACGCGCCCGACGAGGCGTACTTCCGGCTATTCGAATACCTCGAGAGCGCGATCAATTTCTTCTACAAGAACTGCTCCACCCCGGACGCGCCGCCCCGCAGCATGGAACGCGAGACGCTCAAGGAAGACCTGCGCAGGCAGATCGGTGAGTCCGAGATCGTGATCATCCTGAGCGACCTGTTTGGACGCGACCCGATCCTGATCGAATTCCAGGCCCTCTATGCGAAGGCGAACGAAAAACCGGTGATCGTCATGGAGCCATTCGGTACCGGCAAGCCGGTTCCGAAGGAGCTGCGCGAACTCGCTGACGAGGTGGTCGGGTGGAACACGCGGGATGTGGCGGACAAAATCCGGCAGCAGGCGCGCCATGAGGACACGACCCGCTGGGACGTGATTGAGTTCAAGCTCGATTGATGCTGATCAGGGTCGGAATACGGACGGTCGTGTCCGCGAGCGCCTTGGGCCTGCGGCTTCCCTGACCATGCCCCAGTTCGCCGGTCTGGCGACTTGCCGTGGCTGCAGTATCCGAGCCATTTACGCGATGCAGGGCGTCCAGGAGCGCCACGATCCGTGCGGCGCAGGCAACGGCCTCATCCAGCGACATCTTGCGCACAGTCGCCGCTACGGCGGTCTCACCGCGCAAGGGGCTGACCTGTGTCATACGCTTGCGGAGGCTCTCGAAGTCCCCACGCAGTTCACCAGGCATTTCGGACGCCGCCATATCCTGCAAGTGACGTGAGAAAGCGTCCGTAAGTCTTTGTTTTAGAGCAGCGGACTTGGCCAGCTCAAGCGTGGCCTTGTGAAAGTTCTCCCAGGCGGCAGCACTCATGACGGTGTCCGTAACTCCCTGATTCACTGACTAGTTCGAGTGCAATGGAACAATCCCGAAATTCAAGTCTGGACACCGCGATCGACCCCGGATCCCCGTTCCGTCAAGTCGATACGACCTGAATATAGCGCGATTTCTAGAAATGTGAAGGTATGTCGAGCGTATTTCTTGCGCTGGTTCATGAAATCAAGTTCTATACTTCCAGGATTATTGTCACAACGAGCCGCGATGAATCAGGCAGAGAACCGACAAGTCGTGATGCTGGGGGCACTGGCACAGCAGACGCGGCTGCGGATCGTGGGGCTGGTTGCCGCTGCAGGCGCGAAGGGCGTCGCTGCCGGCGAGATCGCCCGAGCCCTGCGTTGCCCGGCGTCCACCTTGTCCTTCCACCTGAAAGACTTGAGCCGCGCCGGCGTGCTGGAAGCGCAGACCCGCGGGCGCTTCGTGATCTATGCGGTTCAGCCGGGGGTGCTCGAGGAGCTGGCGAAATTCATTGCAGGCCTCGGCATCGCCGCAGCTCCGCCAGCCGCCAGGGCGCGCGCTGGGCGCAGGCCCCCGGCCGCGCAAAAGGGCGGTCGCGCTGACCGCAGCCAGCTGTCGATATTCGGTGACTGAGCGCGGCCGCGGCCTGCTAGTTGCGCACCAGATGGGCGACGAAATCGTCTACTGCAGTAGCGTCAAGCCGCGCGGCGTCGGAGAAGAGCGCGCCAATACGTTGGCACTGCCGTTCCGGGAACAGTGCGGTCACCGCTGATTCGAATTTCCGCACCAGCAGCGGGTAGCCTTCGGCGCGCCGCTTGCGGTGCCCGACCGGATAGTCCACCTGGATGCGTGGCGTGCTGCCGCCGTCCTCGAAGAACACCTGGATCGCGTTGCCGATGTAGCGCTTGTCAGCCGCGTAGTAGTCCGCCGTGAATCGCGGATTCTCCCGCACCTGCATGCGCGCACGCAGGCGGTCGATACGCGGATCGCCGGCGACGCCGTCCTCGTAATCTTCCGCGCCCAGGTGGCCGAAGATCAGCGGAACGGCGACCATGTACTGGATGCAATGGTCGCGGTCTGCCGGATTTTCGAGCGGTCCGGTCTTGTCGATGATCCGCACGCCCGGTTCCTGGGTTTCAATAACGATGCGCTCGATCGAGTCGAGCCGGTCCTTGACCAGCGCATGCAGCTGCATCGCACATTCGACCGCCGTCTGGGCATGGAACTCCGCCGGGTAGCTGATCTTGAACAGCACGTTTTCCATGACGTAGCTGCCGAAAGGCTGGGGGCAGGAAAATGGCTGGCCCTTGAACAGCACGTCATAGAAGCCCCATTTGGGTGCAGACAGCGCCGATGGATAGCCCATCTCGCCGCTCATTGCGATCAATGCAAGGCGCAGGCCACGGCTTGTTGCGTCGCCGGCAGCCCAGCTCTTGCGTGAGCCGGTGTTTGGCGCATGCCGATAGGTCCGAAGCGCCCCGCCGTCGATCCAGGCGTTGGAAACGGCATTGATGACCTGCTCGCGCGTGCCACCGAGCATGGCCGTGACCACGGCCGTCGTCGCAACGCGAACCAGGATCACGTGATCCAGGCCGACGCTGTTGTAGGAATTCTCGAGCGCCGTGACGCCCTGGATCTCGTGTGCCTTGATCATCGCGGTCAGCAGGTCACGCACCACAAGCGGCTTGCGGCCTTCGGCGACCGCCTTGCGCGACAGCCAGTCTGAGACGGCCAGGATACCGCCGAGATTGTCGGAGGGATGCCCCCATTCGGCCGCGAGCCAGGTGTCGTTGAAGTCGAGCCAGCGGATCATCGCGCCGATGTTGAACGCGGCCTGTACGGGGTCGAGCTCATAGCTCGTACCGGGCACCCTGGCGCCGCCGGCCATGGTAGCGCCGGGCACGACCGGTCCCAGCAGACGCGTGCAGGCGGGAAAGCTGAGCGCCTGGAACCCGCAGGCCAGCGTGTCCATCAGGCAGTAGCGAGCGGTCTCGTAGGCGACCGGGCTGTCGATCGTGGCATCGCGCGCGTATTCAGCGATGTCCACCAGTACCTGGTCGGGTGACGGGCGTGCGGCCGACCGGCTGTCGTGATGACTCATGCCGGCGCGTTCAGCGCTGGTCCGGGGGCGGGACCCTGCGCGGATCCGGTCCGGTGTAGTTCGCGCTCGGCCGGATTATCTTGCCGTCCTGGCGCTGCTCGATCACGTGTGCGCCCCAGCCGGTGGTACGTGACATTACGAACAAGGGCGTGAACATCGCAGTCGGCACGTCCATCAGGTGATAGGCGACGGCGCTGAACCAGTCGAGATTGGGAAACATCCGCTTGATGTCCCACATGACTGATTCGATCCGCTCCGCAACGCGGAACATGCGGTCGTCACCGGTTTCGGCTGACAGGCTCGAGGCGACCCGTTTGATCACCGCGTTGCGCGGATCGGAGATCGTGTACACCGGATGGCCGAAGCCGATGATGACTTCCTTTGCTTCGACACGTCGCCGGATGTCCCGCTCGGCCTCATCAGCGTTCCGATAGCGCTGCTGGATTTCGAGCGCCACCTCATTGGCGCCGCCATGCTTGGGACCGCGCAATGCGCCGATCGCACCGGCGATGCAGGAATACATGTCGGAACCGGTGCCAGCGATTACGCGCGCTGTAAACGTGGAGGCATTGAACTCGTGCTCGGCATAGAGGATCAACGAGGTGTGCATGGCGCGGACCCAACTGGCCGGTGGCGCCCTGCCATGCAGCAAGTGCAAGTAATGTCCACCGACGGAATCATCGTCCGTCTCGACCTCGATGCGCCGCGCGGACTTCGCGTAGTGGTACCAGTAGCAGAGTATCGAGCCGACCGAAGCGACCAGCCGGTCCGCGATGTTCTGGGCCCCGGCCACGCTTTGCGCCGGATCTTCGGGTGCCTCGCAGCCGAGCTCCGATACGCCGGTGCGCAGCACGTCCATCGGGTGCGTGCTGGGCGGCAGCAGTTCGAGCATGGAGCGCAGGCGGTTCGAGAGCCCGCGCAAGCCGCGCAGGCGCGCCTTGTAGGCAAGCAACTCGGCGGGGTTCGGCAGCTTGCCGTGCACCAGCAGGTAGGCGATTTCTTCGAATTCGCATGACTCCGCGATGTCCAGGATGTCGTAGCCGCGGTAATGAAGGTCATTGCCGCTCTGTCCGACCGTGCAGATGGCGGTATTGCCGGCCGTCACTCCGGACAGCGCGACAGATTTCTTCGGCTTGAAGCCCACCGCGTCTCCGCCTGGCATTGTCATGACTCCCGTTTGCCCTTGAAGAGCTCGTCGAGCTTGCGCTCGTAATCATGGTAACCGAGCACTTCATACAGTTCAGCGCGGGTCTGCATCTGGTCCACCATTGCCCGTTGCGAACCATCGCGTCGAATCGCGTCATAAACGGCGGTCGTCGCACGGCTCATGGCCCGGAACGCCGACAGCGGATAGAGCACCAGCCGCAGGCCCGCGTCGCGCAACTCCGCCACCGTGAACAGGGGCGTGCGGCCGAACTCCGTAATGTTGGCGAGCACGGGCACGCCGACGGCGCGCGTGAACTGCCGGTACTCGTCCAGCGACGTCAGGGCCTCCGCGAAGATCATGTCCGCACCGGCTTCCGCGTAACTTGCCGCGCGCGCGATTGCAGCCTGCTGGCCTTCGACCGCATGTGCGTCTGTCCTCGCCATCACGGTGAAGCCTGCCTCGGTGCGGGCGTCGACCGCAGCCCGGATGCGATCGACCATTTCCTCGCAAGCGACCAACGCCTTGCCGGGCCGGTGGCCGCAACGCTTGGCCTGCACCTGGTCCTCGATGTGCATGGCCGCGGCACCCGAGCGGATCAGATCGCGGGTCGTCCGGGCAATCGAGAATGCGGCGCCCCAGCCGGTGTCCGCATCGACGAGCAGGGGCAGCTCGCAGGCGCCTGTGATCCGGCGAACATCTTCGCAAACGTCATTGAGGGTAGTGACACCCAGGTCGGGAAGGCCGAGGGACGCATTGGCGACACCGGCGCCCGAGAGATAGATCGCGTTGAAGCCGCTCTTGGCGGCAAGCAGGGCACTGAACGCGTTAATCGTGCCGATAACCTGCAGCGGCCGTTCGTTTTCGACCGCGGCACGAAATCTGTGTCCGGCGGAGAGGGTGGGCATGGCCCAATGATAACCAGTTGGGGGTCGTCATTGCGCTCAAGCAACAACCGGCGGGGCGGAAGGGTGCCGGGAATATCGAAGAGTATTGCGTGTTTGGCGGCAGGTGTTACGCTTGCGATCGGCAAACGGAAGGGGGGCCTGGACCGTTTGTTTGCAATATCCAACAAGGCTTCCTCGAGAGGAGTCCGACATGCCTGATTATCGCAACCGTCGCTCGGCAATTGCGTCTGCCGTAATGCTGGCTCTCGCCAGCGCCGCCGCAGCTGCCCAGGACGACGTGGCAACGCTTACCGAGATTACGGTGACGGCACAGAAGCGCACCGAATCGCTGCAGGACGTCCCGATTGCCGTCAGTGCCGTTTCAGGCACCAAGATCGCCGAAGCCGGCATCATGAAAATCGAGGACCTCAAGAATTACGTCCCGACGCTGTTCATGACCGAGACGGCGATCGGCAACAATATATCGATCCGCGGCATCTTCTCCGGTGTCAATCCCGGGTTCGAGCAGTCGGTCGGCACCTATGTGGACGGCATCTATCGCGGACGCCCGCAACAGACCCGCGCGCCATTCCTCGATCTCGAACGGGTGGAAGTGCTGCGCGGTCCGCAGTCGATCCTGTTCGGCAAGAACAGCGTTGCCGGCGCGCTCAACATCACAACTGCGCGCCCCACCGAGGAATTCGAAGCGATGGTGTCGGCCCTGTACGAGCCACGTTACAACGAGCAGGAAATCTCAGGCCATATCTCCGGGCCATTCACGGACCGCTTCCGCGGCAGGCTGGCAGCCAGCTATCGTGAAGTCGACGGCGCCATCCACAACGCGACGCTGTCCACCGAGGATCCGAGCCGCGAGGAGACGGCAGTCCGCGCCTGGCTGGAATTCGACGTGACGGACAATGTGACGGCCTCGTTCAAGGCGGAGCATGGCGAGTTCGACGTCGTCGGCCGCCAGATCGAGATCGATCAGGAGGCACCGATTCCCGCCGGTCCGTTTACGGGATTAACGTATGCACAGGTCCTGGTAAACGTCTTTGGGCAGGACAGCAGCGTGCTCAACAATACGCCCGACTACGTGCGCTCATCGAACGGCGATTTCAGCAATAACGACACTGACGAGTTCGTGTTGCAGGTTGACTGGCAGGTTGGCGAGAATACGGTGACCTCGGTCACCGGATACTCCGAGTATTCGTTCGACGAGTTGTGCGATTGTGACTTTACCGGCGCCAACGTTTTCAACGTCGGAATGGCGGAGGACTTCAACCAGACCAGCCAGGAACTGCGGGTGACCTCGCCGACCGGCGGCAAGGTAGAGTACATCCTGGGCGCCTATTACGAGACCTCGGATCTGAAATTCTTCGACTCGATTCAGGTGCCCAGCAACAGCATACTCTTGGCGGCTGTCAGCCCGTCTCTGGCCAATACCGGTTCACCGCGTTTTTTCACGCAGAATGCGGATAGCTACTCGGCCTTCGCCCAGCTCACCTGGAACATGTCCGAAGAGTTCCGGTCCACCTTCGGGCTGCGCTACTCAAAGGACGAAAAGGACGCGTCTCGTGTCCTGACAATTACAGATATCAATGGCAATCCGGCTCCTGCTGCGGCGTTCTGGTATGCGAATGTGTTCAATGTGCGAGCGCACGACCTGTCCGGGAAGCGCAGCGAGAATCAGCTGCTGCCGTCAGTGATATTCGAATGGAGTCCTGAGGACAGCACTATGCTGTACATGAGCTGGAGCCAGGGTTCCAAGGCGGGCGGGTACGATGCCCGCTCGAACAATTCCACGACACTGCCTTCAGGGGGCTGCGCGCCCTCGCCGCCTTTCCCCCGTCAGGACTGTGTGGGTACTTTCGAGTACGAGGATGAGAAGGCCACGAATTTCGAATTCGGCACAAAGCTGAATCTCGGCGGGTCTTTCGAATTGAACGCCGCTTTCTACATGACGAATTTTGAGGATCTTCAGGTCAGCACCTTCGACGGCAGGCTCGGCTTCAATGTCCGTAATGCCGGTCAGGCCGAAATTATGGGCCTCGAGATCGACGCGCGCTGGCAGGCCACGCGGAATCTGCTGCTGTCGAGCAGCGTCGCTTACACGGACTTCGAGTTCCGGGACTACATCGGCCAGTGCTTCCCCGGCCAGCCCTCGGATGCGGCAGACACTTTTAATTGCAACTACGAGGGCAAGACAAACGAATTTGTCGCGCCCTGGGTTGCGACGCTCGGTGCAAACTATACGCGGCCGATCGGTTCGAGCCTGATGATGCACCTTGGACTCGACGTGTACTACACGGACGAGTACTTCGTGGCGCCGACGCTCGATCCCAAGCAGAAGCAGGAGTCCTACTACAAGGTGAATGGCCGCCTGGGCGTCAGCGACGCGGACGGCTCCTGGGATGTCTCATTGATCGGAAAAAACCTGTTCAACGAGCAGATCCTCCCGTACGGTAATGTTACGCCGCTGGCCAGCGTGTTCGGCGCATTCAGTTCTTGGCGGTTTGTGGAGCCGGGAAGCACGGTGGCATTGCAGGGCACGGTCCGCTTCTGATGATTCATTGACCAGGCCCCGGCCCGGCAACGGGTCGGGGCCTTTTTGTTGCCTGAAGAGCAGGAGAGCCGATCAGATGCACCGGGTGCCCTTGTGACGAAGCGGCCATTTCGATGCGGCCTCGAAGAGCTCGGCAACGGCCTGTACGCATGGATGCAGCCGGACGGCGGCTGGGGCTGGTCGAATGCGGGGTTCATCCGCGACGGCGATGAGTCGCTGCTGGTCGACACGCTATTTGACGAGCCGCTGACTGCCGGGATGCTCTCGGCCCTGAGGGGCGCAACCGGCATCGCACCGGAAGACATCGGCACCCTCGTCAATACGCATGCCAATGGCGATCACACGCACGGCAATGCGCTGCTGCCGCATGCCGAGATCATTGCATCGTCCGCGACCGCGGGCGAAATGAAGGAACTCACGCCGGGGCAACTCGCGCAATTCAAGGCCGCCGGCAAGGCGGGCAGCCTCGGCGAAGCCGGCAGCTATTTCGCCGAGGTTTTCGCGCCCTTCGATTTCGCCGGCGTCCGCGGGCGCGATCCGACCCGGACCTTTGACCGCCGGCTCGACCTGCAGGTGGGCGGCAAGCACGTCGAATTGCACATGCTGGGTCCGGCACACACAAGTGGCGACACGCTGGTCTGGGTGCCCTCGGATCGTGTCGTGTTCACGGGCGACCTGCTGTTCATTGACGGCACACCCATCATGTGGGCCGGACCGGTCGGCAACTGGCTCGCAGCCTGCGACAGGATCCTGTCGTTCCAGGCGGAATTCATCGTGCCGGGACATGGCCCGATGACGGATGCCGCGGGCGTGCGCAAGGTCCAGGACTATCTGCGCTATCTGGACCGCGAGGCGCGCATGCGCTTTGATGCGGGCATGACGGTCGAAAACGCGGCCCTCGACATTGCGCTCGGCGAATATCGCCGATGGCTGAATCCGGAGCGGATCGTGGCCAATGTCGATGCACTTTATCGCGAATACCGTGGCGGTCATTCGGAACCGGACATGGCGAAACTGTTCGGGTTGATGGCGCAGGTGCGGCAACGCCTTCATGCCCCGGGACGCGCCCCGTGAGGAAGTCGATACCTGCGGTGGCGGCGTCGATCATGTTCGCGTTGCCGGCCTGGGCGGGCGCGTCGGATTGCGCATCGCTGTCCGCCGCGCGCTGGCTGCTGGGTGACTGGGTCGCCGGCGGCGAAAAGTCCGTTTACCACGAGTCCTGGGTCGAACTGGGCCCGCAGACTTTCGAAGGCACAGGTTCCGAGCACGCGATGCTGGACGGCAAGGCAATCGGGACCGAGTCCCTGCGGCTGGTCGAGATGACAGGCAGGGTGTTCTATATTGCCAAGGTAGCGCACAATGAATTGCCGGTCGCCTTCCGTCTGACCGAGTGTGGTGCCGATCGGCTGGTTTTCGAGAATCCTGCCCACGACTTTCCGCGCCGGCTCGAATACCGCCTCGAGACGAGCGGCACGCTGGCCGTCGGCGTCAGCGATGGCAGGGACAAGGGCTTCACCCTGATTTTCGAGCGTGACGCTGCACCTGCCGATGCCGGCGCATCTGTACTTGCAGCAGAAGATGCGCGCTTCGCTGCGATGACCGGCGCGAATGCACCCGAACTCGCGTCATGGCTTGCCGATGACCTGCAGTACGTGCATTCGGATGGCCAGGTTGCGAACCGCGAGCAGTTTGTCGCTTCGATTGCGAGCGGCGAATTCCGCTACCATGAAATCACGCCCATCGATCGGCAGGTCGTCATGCTAGGCAGTAGTGCGGCCCTGGTGCGCGGTCGTGGCCGGTTCCGAATCGAGTTCGACAGCGCCATGCTCGACCTGCACATCCGCTATGTCAGCGTCTATACGGCAAGCGGCGCGCGCTGGCGCCTGCGTTCATGGCAGTCACTACGGCTGCCGCAGGGCCCAGGCTGAGGGCTGGCAATGGGTTCAATGCACATCAATGCCGGGCCCGGCGCCTTCGCGGAAACCGTCCTGCTGCCGGGTGATCCTCGTCGCGCCCACCACATCGCAACCGCGCTGCTGGCTGACGCCAGGGAGGTTAACGATGTGCGCAACATGCTGGGATTTACCGGAACTTGGCGCGGGCGGCGCCTGTCGGTCATGGGGACCGGCATGGGCATTCCTTCAACCTTGATCTACGTGACCGAGTTGGCGCGGCATTACGGCGTCAAGCGGTTCGTGAGGCTGGGTACTTGTGGCGCCGTCGCCCCCGGCCTTGCGCTGGGAAGCATCGTGGTCGCGCTTGGCGCCGGCACGGATTCGAGAGTCAATCGCATCCGCTTTCGCGACTTCGATCTCCCGGCAACGGCAAGCTGGCCGTTGCTGGAGCGCGTTGTACTGGAGGCACGCTCGCGTGGCCAGGCCCTGCACATTGGCAATGTGTTTTCGAGCGATCAGTTCTATCATCCGGATGCGGAGTTGAAAGTGGCGCTCGCCAGGCTGGGGTTCCTGGCGATCGAAATGGAGGCGGCGGGCCTTTACGGCGTTGCCGCGGAACTGGGTGTCGAGGCGCTGGCCGTATTGACAGTCAGCGACCATGTGGACCGTCCGGGTGGCATGAGTTCTTTGCAGCGTGAGACAGGCCTGGACGACATGACTCGCCTCGTTTTCGATGCGCTGACCGCCGATTGATTCGGAATTGTCGCAACAAGAGAGGACACCATGAGCAAAGGCATGGACAAGAAGCGAGAGGAAAAGAAGAAACCGCAACGCACGCTGGCCGAGAAGCGGGCCGCCAAGCGTGAGAAGAAACGCAGCACCGGCCTGATATAAGCCGCCGGCATTGCTGGCCTACGTTTTCTGGCACGTCCGACGCTCGGATGCCCCGGCGCCGCGGTACGAAGCTGCGCACCGCGAATTTCATGACAATTTGTGGGCGACGCCCGTGGCCGGCCTGCTGGGACTGCGAATTCATCGGCTGGCGGATATTCCCTGGCTCGCGCCGGGGCAGGGCGGCTACGAGGACTGGCACCTGCTCGAGGACTCGTCCGCACTCGATATGCTGAATGAAGCCGCAGTCGCCAGCGCACGCCACGCTGCGCATGATCGCATCGCCGCCCTGGCATCCGGCGGGACGGCGGGTCTTTACGGCTTGCGATCTGGCAGGCGGATTGAGCCCGCCTTTGCCTACTGGATGTCGAAACCGGCGGGCATGAGTTATGCGGCATTCGACGAGTCCCTGCGGCCATTGATCACGCTTGGCTGCTGTCTATGGGGCCGGCGAATGACGCTGGGCCCCACGCCGGAGTTCTGTCTGCATGCCCCGACGGCGGTGATTCCGCCACACGCAGCGCTCGCATTGAAAATCGACATGCTGCACAGGCTGGGAGAGCCAGCATCATGAAATTCGTTTTTTGCCGTCAATCAGGAACATGAATGAGCGCCTACGTGATCGTAAATGTCAAAGTCCGGGATCCTGAGACTTACAAGGAATACGTCAAGCTGAGTCCCGCGACCATCAGCGCCCATGGCGGCCGCTTCCTGGCGCGCGCCGGGAAGACGGAAGTGCTGGAAGGCGAAGTGCCGGCCAATCGTGTCGTTGTCCTCGAGTTCCCCAGCTACGAGCGCGCCAGGGAATGGTGGAACTCGGAGATGTACCGGATGCCAAAGGCATTGCGCCAGAGTGCCTCCGAGGCCAGCATGATCCTGGTCGACGGTGTCCAGTAGGGAGGAGTGAAAGAAACTCGTGCGCCACTACCTGCCATGGGCCGGACTGCTGCTTTCGGGCGTCACCTTTATCTCGTCGTCGCACGACGACACGATTGGCGCGCGCTTCGTCGACCCCGACGGTGTCAACGCCTCCGACTGCCTCGAGCACCACGATCCTTGTCGGAGCATCCAGTACGCACTTGCCCAGGCTGGGCCCGGCGATACAGTCAAAGTTGCCGCTGGAATCTATGACATGAGCGGTGTCGAGCCCGAGAGCTTCCTGTTCGGTGTCACCCGCGCCCAGGGCGGCTATGAAAGCGGGCACTTCGATCTTCAGGACGCGGACGCGTACCCGACTATCCTCGTGGGCGTGGACCCGCGTTTTCGCCAGGCCATGATGCATCTTGGCTTCAAATGGGCGGCTGACATCGCGTCTGCGCAGCAAGGCATCGTGGACGACAGCCCCGCAGCTGCATTGCAGGCGACTGCAATTGCGCCCATGCCCTGTGTGCAGGGGATGGCGGGGCAGTTTCCCTGCCGCAATGTCGATTTCCAGGCGCAGATTTCGCTGAACCAGTTCACCAGCCGGCCGACGTCGGCTGCCAATGTCTGGGGATTGGTGGATCTCAACGACAATCGCGAATACGCCGTCATCGGCTTGAGCAATGGCACGTCGATCGTGGATGTCACCGATCCTGTGAATCCGCGTCAGGCGGATTTCGTGCCCGGCCCTTCATCGTCTTGGCGCGAGGTCAAGATCTATCAGCATTTCGACGTCGTGGCGAATCGTTACCGTGCGTATGCGTACATCACGACCGAGGCGCGCAATACAGGCCTGCAGGTGATCGACCTGTCGGGTCTGCCGAACTCGGTCTCGCTGGCGACCACGCTGACCGACACCGGCTCACAGCACACGGACTATGTGTCGAATATCGACTACGCGACCAACATGACGTTGCCTGGCGCGACGGCGTATCTGTACCTTGCTGGAAGCAACCTCGGCGGTGGTTCGTGGCGCATCTATGCCCTCGCGGATCCTGCACATCCGCAATTCATTCGGCAAGCTCCAGGCGGCACTGGGTACATGCACGACTCAACCAGCATGCTGATCACCGACCAGCGCACCACGCAATGCGCGCCCGGCCATAATCCCTGCGAGGTGCTGGTCGACTTCAACGTCAGCACTGTCGATCTCTGGGACGTTACCGAAAAGGCAGCGCCAGTCATGCTGTCCTCGACAACCTACTCGAATGTGGGCTACACGCATTCTGGATGGCCAAGTGCCGACCAGCGTTCCATCTTCGTGCACGATGAGCTCGAAGAGATAAATCGCGGGCTGTTTACGCAGATCTACACCATGAATGTGGACGACCTGCGCAACCCGTTCATTCAGGCGACCTATCAGGGGCCCGATACGACGACCGACCACAACGGCTTTACGAAAGGCGACCTGCTTTACGTTTCACATTACCGGCGTGGCCTGGTCGTATTTGACGTCTCGAATCCGATGCAGCTACGCGAGCTTTCGAGTTTCGATACTTTCCTTTCGCCGGTTGCGAATGCTGCAGGCTTCGACGGTGCCTGGGGCGTCTATCCATTCTTTCCGTCAGGGACGGTCGTCATCAGCGATATCAGTAACGGTCTCTTCATCCTGCATGATCACACTGCGACACTGTCCCAGAGCGCGGGCCGGATCGGATTTGTCGGAAGCGCGGCGAGCGTCAGCGAGAATGCGGGCTCAGCGCAGATCAGATTGCGACGGACCAACGGCTTTGTCGGCGCCGTCAGCGTTCAATTCGCTACCGGCGATGGAACGGCCACGGCTGGCGGCGACTACACGACGACCAGTGGCACGCTGAATTGGGCCAATGGCGAGCTGGACGAGCAGACAATCACCGTACCACTCGTCAATGATGCCCAGAGCGAAGGCACGGAGACATTCCGCATCACGCTCTCGAATATCACGGGCGGCGCATTGATAGATGGCTCGACGACACTCGACGTCTCGATCACCAATGACGATGTCGTCGCGCCACCGGGGCCGGGCAATGGTGGCGGAGGTGGCGGCGGGGCGATCGGAATCGAGCTGTTAGGGCTTCTGTGCCTGCTGCTTCTTGCGGCGGGCGGCGAACAAGAAACCCGCCGCCGCGCCGACAATCGCGCCTATCAGATGCGCCTGTGGCACGACCGGCGCGCCTAGCCACGCCACCCAGGGAAAAGTCTCGCTCCAGGGCTGTTCGATCAGCACCTTGATCGCGCCACCGGCGAGGGCTGCGATGGGCAGCCATCGGGCGTGCCCCCGGGACGATAGCAACCACACGACGCAACCCGCGAAGTAGAGCGCATGCAGGTCACCGGAAAGGCCGCGGTACCAGATCAGTCCCGGCATCGCGAGCCAGAACACCAGCGAAATGGCCACGGGCGCCGCGAGAAGAACAACCCACTGTTCCCATGCCAGCATCCGCTCCGCAAAGAGCCGGGCCAACAGCAGCAGCGCGACGCAATTGACCATTGCATGCAGCAGCGAGAGGTGGGTGAAGTGTCCGGTGAATAACCGCCAGGGCTCGGAGACGAGGAGGGCACGCCGATACTCCAGCGCATCGCCCCACAGAACCAACTCGACCCAGAGGACGAGCAGAATCAGAATGGTGACGCCCCAGTTCGAGAATTGGCGGCTGGAAGGAGGCTTGATGTCCATGAAACCGGATAATCGCATGCCGATCAGGAAAGGGTACGCTATCGAGTCATGACCGATAATTCATTCGTCCGACCTCGGACATCATGAAAAAATTCGATCCGATCGAGTCCTTCGCAAACCTCCGCCATGAGTTTGGCGAGCATGGCGGCGTGAACATGTCCGTCGAGGCCAGCACGACCTTCACGGTGATCGATCCGACGACCATGCCAGAGATCTTCCAGGGCCACCTGGGCCCGGATGTCGGCGGGTGCTATCTGTATGGACGGCATTTCAATCCGACCGTTTATGTCCTGGGACGACAGATCGCGGCATACGAGGGAGCACAGGCGGGCTACTGTTCCTCCAGCGGCATGTCGGCCATCGCCGCGACGGTGATGCAGATCTGCAATACCGGCGATCACATGGTCGCCAGCCGCACCGTATACGGCGGCACCTACGCGCTGTTGCACGATTACCTGCCAGCGAAGGCGGGTATCGCTTCGACTTTCGTGGATATGTCAGACCTCGCGGCGGTCGAGCAGGCCTTCACGCCGCTGACTAAAGTTCTCTTCTGCGAGACGGTATCGAACCCGACACTGCGAGTGGCGGACATACCGAAACTGTCGGAGCTTGCGCACCGGCATGGTGCGCGCCTGGTCGTGGACAATACATTCATGCCCCTGATCGTCGCGCCGATCCAGCATGGAGCTGATGTCGTCGTGCACAGTCTCACGAAGTTCATGAATGGCGCCAGCGACCACATCGCCGGCGCCGTTTGCGGCACGACCGAGTTCATCATGCAACTGATGGACCTGCACATCGGCTCCCTGATGCTGCTCGGCCCGACCATGGACCCGCAGGTCGCGTTCGACATCAGCCTGCGCCTGCCGCACCTCGGCCTGCGCATGGCCGAGCACAGTCGCCGAGCCCGCACGATCGCCTCCAGACTCAGCGAACTCGGCCTCCCGGTGGTGTACCCGGGTTTGCCGGCACACCCCGATCACGCCTTGCTGCTGCGACTTGCGAACCCGGATTTCGGCTTCGGTGGCGTCATGACGCTGGATTTGGGCACCAGGGAGCGAGCGTTCGAGTTGATGCGTCTGCTGCAGAACACCCACCGCTTCGGGCTGATGGCGGTGAGCCTGGGATTTAGCGAGACACTCATGTCCTGTTCGGCGGCTTCGACCAGCAGCGAAATGCCGGAAGACGAACTGGAGAAAGCCGGCATCCGTCCCGGCCTGGTTCGATTGTCGATCGGCTACACGGGTACGCTGGATCAACGCTGGACGCAGCTGCGATCCGTGCTCAAGGATCTGGGAATGATCGGGTGATGCGCGATGGCGAATATCCTGCTCGCATACCACACGACTGACGGCCACACGCGCAAGATCTGCGAGTCGCTACAGGCGTATCTGGCGGGCAGGGGACAGCACGTAGTTGTCGCATCGCTGGTAGACGGCAGTGTGGATCCGGCCAGCCATGACGTGATCGTGATCGGCGCCAGTATCCGGTATGGCCACCACAATTCCGCAGTCCTCGAATTCATCCGGACGCATCGGACACTGCTGGAATCAAAGCCGACCTGCTTCTTCTCCGTGAACCTTGTTGCGCGAAAGCCTGACAAGAACACGTCGAAGACCAATCCCTACGTGGGGAAATTCCTCGCCAAGGCCGGATGGAAACCGAATCTAGTCGGCGTGTTCGCCGGAAATCTTGATTACCAGCGCTGTGGCCCGGTTGATCGCAGGATCATCCAGCTCATCATGTGGTTGACAGGCGGGCCGACCGACCTGCAATCCAAGGTCGACTACACGGACTGGGACGAAGTACGGCGCTACGCAGGAAGAATTGTGGCGCTGAGCGCCGAGGTGAACCATGTACTACATCGTTGACACCGACAAACCATTTGACCGGGCGTCCGCGGACCTGGAGTCAGCAGTCAAGCGCCATGGCTTCGGCGTGCTGCATGTCCACGATTTGGGCGCTACGCTTCGCGGCAAGGGCATCGCATTTGATGAGCAGTGCAAGATCTTTGAAGTCTGTAATCCCGGACAAGCCGCAAAAGTCCTTTCAACCGATATGCGCCTGAACATGGCGCTGCCGTGCCGCATTTCCGTCTTCACCGACAGCGGCAGGACGAGGATCGGGCTGATCAAGCCGGCCCAGATGCTTTCAGCACTGTCCAAGGATGCAGCCTTGGTGCAGGTCGCCAAGGAAGTAGAGGATCAGACCATCAGAATGGTCGACGAGGCGCGCTGAATGCCCGCCATCACGGCCCGGCGAACATGCGGCGTATAGTTCGCATAATGTATATTATGGTAAATAGGAGATATTGGTAGCCTACGTCAGGGGCGCACTGGTGCCTAGCTTGTCGGCGCCTGCCCTCTTGGCTGCCGGACCTGGTCAGGGGCTGGATTGACCCAGATTTTGCGACAGAAAGGCTTCCAGTGATTCCAGAAGCCGCTGGCGCGATTCTCCGGTGGACAGCCAGTGATCCTCGCCGGGCAACTCGATCAGTTGAAAATTCTTGCTCTTGCCAGTCAGCAGCTTGGCGAAGTCCTCAGACTGGCTGATCGGTACGACAGTGTCACTGGTGCCATGGATCAGCAGGATCGGGGCCCGGATTGTTTCGATGGATCGTGCTGGCGAAAACCTGGCAAGGTCCTCGTCACTCGGATTGCCGATCAGGTCTTTCCAGGCCCGCAAGGAATCGGATTCGTCGCCGTATTTCTTCTTGAGGAAACCGGCCATATTCGGTATGTCGGAGATGCCACTGACGCTGACGGCGCAGGCATAGAGTTCGGGCGTAAAGGCGGCGCCGGCAAGCGCCGCATAGCCGCCGTAGCTTGCGCCCACGATGCACACGCGTTTTGGGTCGGCGATGCCCCGGTCGATCAGATAGCGCACGCCGTCAGTGATGTCGTCCTGCATAGCGCGGCCCCACTGGCGATGCCCTGCACGCAGCAGATCGGCGCCGAATCCCCAGGAACCCCGGAATTGGGGTTGCAGGACCGCGTAGCCGCGGGTCGCGAGGAATTGGGTCCACCAGTCGAAGCCCAAGTCGTCGCGCGCGTACGGGCCACCATGCGGAAAGACGACTACGGGAAGATTTCTGGGTTCGCGCCCAGGTGGCAGCGTGAGATAGGCGGGAATCGCAAAGCCGTCGCGCGACTTGTAATTGAGAGACTGCTGGCTGCCCATCGCTGCACCGGCGAGTGCCGGGTAGGCTTCGCCGATGATATCGGCCGTACCCTTGGCAAAATCGACCAGGTAGTAGACGGGTGGGTCGGAGGCGCTTTCGACATAGACCACAACACGCGTGAAGTCTTCAGAGCGGTCAAAGACCGATGTAATGCGGCCGGGGAAAGCCTTGGAGACTGCATTCTTTGCGGCCTCGTGCTTGGGGTCGATCCACTGGATTGTCGGATTCAGTCCGCCGATCCGGTATCCGACCGGCGCGCCGCTGTAGCGGTCAGTCACAATGGATGTGACATCGTTCTCCGGGTCCTCGTATATCATGCCGAATTCACCGCCGGTGATCGGGATGCCCCAGATCTTGTATCTGTCCGAGCCGCGCGAACTCCTGGCGAGGATCATTTGTCCATCGGCAGAAAGGCCGGTCAGGTCCATGTCGTAGTCGATTTCCGCGCTGTAAATCGTGTGCCAGCTCTTCCCCTCCTTCGCCAGGATCGAAAAACTGTGGTTGCCCGGATTCCATTCACTGCGCGCCACTGCCTGGCCTGAACTGTCTACGACCCAGTCATCGGTGAATGGTGAGCCAGACTCGATCATCCGACCCTTGCCGTTTCGAGTATTCACTTCAAACAGGGACAATTGATATCCCTCATCCTTGCGGCCACCAGATATTCTTGAGCCGATTTCTTCCCGCCGCGCAGTTGCATTGAAATCCCAGGTCGACATCACGACCGTTTCAGGTCTCGCAGGGTGCAACTTCACGATCGTTGCGCTGGTCACCGTCTCTCTTCTTGGATCCTCCATCAGCAGGGACCGGGCCTCGCCTCCATCCGCATCGACTGCAAGGAATCGTTCAAATTCATAACGCCTCTCGGCGACCGTACTGCCGCGAAGTGTCAACGAGCGGCTGACGCTGATCACGAGTGTCCGGTTGTCCGCCCAATCGAGGGCCCGGACGCGGGAATTGGGTGGAGTGAGGCGACGCAGATCCTTGCCTGTCGCCAGGTCAAATATGTCGACGACTGGTGTCCCACCCGGGTCATGTACCCAGGCGACTTTCCGCCCATCGGGTGTCAGCCGGACCATCGACAGGTCCGGCAATGATGCGAACGCAGAAGCTGGCGGCGGCGTCTGGGCAAGCGCGTTTCCGGTCGCCAGACAGGCGCTCACAGAGAACAGCACGACGCGTCTGAAACTCATGTCAGCCTCCCCTTTCCCTCGAAAGGTACTCCTGCGCGAGCTTCTCGAGGTGAAAACGCCCTTCCGGCTTCAGGAATGGTGCGACCAGCATCAGTACCTGGTACACGCCGCGTGCCATGCCGGCACCGGCTGCATCCTGGCGCGGGTGGCGAGCGGACTCGAACGACAACCAGTAAAGCGCGACGACGGCGATATTCGTGCTGAGGGCATCGATCTCGGAGCCGGTTGCAACCATGAGATCCCGCTCGGCGAGCCCGAGGCAAATGCCGCGGGAGGCCTGCACTGCGCGCTCGAAGACGGTTGCGAGTCTGGCGCCAGCCCGGCGATCACGGGCCATGATGCCGCTCAGGTCGCGAAACAGGAACCGGTAGCGCCACAACGCCTCGAGGATCAGGTGCAGCAGGAACCAGACGTCCTCGACGTTATCGGCGCGCCAGCCCGCGGGCGGCAGCAAGGCGTCGAGCTCGGCGACGAACTGCTCGAGCAGCGCGGCGCTCAGTTCGTCCTTCTTGCGGAAGTGGTAGTGAAGGTTGCCGGCGCTGATGCCGAGTTCTGCGGCGATAAGCGAGGTCGAGACGTTGGGTTCGCCAAGGGCGTTATAAAGCCCCAGCGTGATGTCCAGAATTCGTTGGCGGGTGCGGCGTCCGGGCTTGGACTTGGGGATCGTGGGCATGGAACCGCTGGTGCACGACGGATCCGTCCATCGTACACCAGCGGCCCGAATTCAATATCAGGCTGCGCGCCTGGTGGCCGGCCGGCGAGTCGCCTTCTTTGGCTTGCGGGTGCGGGCCTCGACCTTGGTGGTGAGCGCTTCGACGCGACGCGTCAGCGCGTTCACGTCTTTGGCGGTCGGCAGGCCGATGCGACGGATCATGCGGCCCACGCCCTGTTCGAAGGCGGTGAGTTGGTCGTCGGCAACGCCGGCCAGGTTCTCGACCACGCCATCCGCCTGATCGCGGGCGCGCTCGCGGAACTTCTGGCCCTTCTTGAGCGCTAGCTCGAAGACCTTGCCGGCCTCGTGGCGGGTCGTCTCAAGCGCGGCGAGATGGGCATTCAGGATCGTCTTGAAATTCTGGATCACGGCAGCCTCCTTCCGACAGTTCGGTAATACCGATGTCACAAGTATCCGGATCCCGGCTAGGGAGTGCACCCTAGCTTCAAAGTGAGGCGAACCAGCGCTGGATCGCAGTCCTTTGTGCCAGGCTCGGCACCGCCCCGGATGCCGCCTCCAGGTTTTCGGTTGCATGGCGTGGATTTCGTGTGCCGGCCAGGACCACTGTCACGGCCGGGTCGCCGAGTACCCACTTGATGAATAGCTGTGCCGCGCTTTGGCAAGCCAGTTCCACTGCGACCGCCGGAAGCGGGTGCCCCGCCGCACGGTCGATCATGGCGCCCTTTATGAACGGGCGGTTGATCAGCACGGCTACACCCAGTTCGCGTGCGAGCGGCAGGAGCCGATCGCCGGCCTGCGGCTCTGCAAGCGAATAGTTGATCTGCAGGAAATCGGGGCGCTCGCGACGGATGACCCGTTCGAGTTCCTGATGGGCGCTTGCGACGTGATGCGTGACACCGACGTAGCGCACGGTACCCGCCGCTTTTGCCGCGCGCAGCGTCGCTAGTTGAACCTCCAGGTCCTGCAGGTTGTGTACTTGCACGAGATCGAGGACTTTTGCGCGCATCAGCCGGTGCGAATCGGCCAATTGCCGCTCGCCTGCTTCGCGGCCGCGGGTCCAGATCTTGGTGGCAAGAAAAACGGAGGGGGCCGGCCGTATATCCGCCAGGATGTCCCCTACCCGCTCTTCCGCACGCCCGTACATCGGCGAGCTGTCGATGAGCCTGCCGCCGGCTTCGAGAAAACTGCGGGTGGCTGCGCTGGCTGCGTCGAAGTCCGCTCCGGAGGCTGGCACATCCAGCACCTGCCAGGTGCCGAGGCCCAGTACGGGTAGCGATTCATCGGTCGCGGGAATCTTTCTCTGCATGGCTTGACTCGAAGCCAGTGCCAGCCGGGGGGCGGCGACTGCCGCCGCCATCAATACGAGAGCATCGCGCCTGGAATACATGCCTGATCCCCCATTGTGGACAGGCACTGAGACCGCCTGGTCCTCATTTGGTGCCCTCCTCTTCTTCGCGGCGCGCGAATTCGCGCCCAAGCCAGGATGCGACGAATACGACCGCCAGCATGCCGGCGCCGCAGAGCATTGCGAACCCGGCCAACGCAACGCCGGTAGCGCTCAGCAGCAGGTGCAGCCAGCCGCCGACCATGTCGCCGAATCGCTGCAATACCGTGTCGATGAAGTTTTTGGCCTTGTACTTGGTCTCCGGATCCACGATCGTGAACAGGACTTCCCTGCAGGGCCGGCCGATGCCGAACTCCCCTGCCCTGCGGATGACCTGGCTGATGGCGAGTGGCATCAGTTGCGGCATCGCCGCGAGCCAGGCGAAGGATGCGAATGCGATCGATGGCATCACGAGCAATGCGCCCCCGAGCTCGAAACGTCGGATCAGCCAGGCCGCCACGAATCCCTGGAACACGAATGTGAGTACATTGACCGCCACGTCGAGGCGCGCATAGAAAGTGGTCCGGGCGCCGATCTCCGGATACGCGGCCGCGGCAATCTGCTGGAGCTCGAAATACATGAATGTACCGGCCACGGACCCGATGCCGATGATCGCGAACACACCCAGCAGGTAGGGAGATTTCGCGACCAGCTTCATGCCCGCGAATGCGGAGCCACCGATTCGCGCTTCTGGGTCGGTCGGCGGCAGCACGAAATGGCCATGGCGCTCCTCGGCCCAACGCGCCAGCTCCCGGATGCAAGGAAGTGTCGCAAGCAGCAACAGCAAAGAAAGCCCGACGACGCCGTCAACGCCGAATTTCTCGGCAAGCGTCTGGGTGAGGAGCGGCCCGATGATCGCACCGGCGCCACCACCGGCGGCGATCGGGCCGAACAGTCGCTTCGCTTCCTCGTCGCGGAACACGTCCACCATGAAGCTCCAGAATATGGAGACGACGAACATGTTGAACACGGAAAGCCAGACGAAGAATGTGATGGCAACCCAGCGCGATCCGGGGTCGAACTTGAATAACAGATAGAAAGTCAGCAGGTTGAGGGCAAAGAAACTGTAGGTGATCGGAACAAGGAAATTCTTGCGTACGCGCGCCACCAGAATGCCGAAGAACGGCGCAAGTACGAGCATCACGACGAAAGTTGCGGTGAACAGCCAGGCCAGGTTCTGAAAGCCCGCAACCGGTGCCATCGCGTCACGCAGTGGCCTCAGCAGGTAATAGCTGCACAGCAGCAGGAAGAAATAGAGGAATGCGAGACCGACTGCGCGCTCCTCGCCCGGTCGTGCCTGCAATATGCCGCGAGTCAGCCTGTTGAGTGGCATGGGCCTAGCCTGGCCGTGTGGAGCCGGCGAGGTGCGGCCGCTGACCCTCGCCGTCCTTCAGCACGAATACGTGGCGCCCATCGTTCTGCCAATGTTCCAGCCGCGCCGTTGAAGGCAGGAACAGCGGCAGCTTGAAGTCCACGTGGATTCGCACCGGCGGTGTCAGCGGTCCCGTGCCAAGTGCGGCGAGCGACCGCGCCATCGACCACATGCCGTGAGCGACGGCGGCATTGAAACCGAACAGGCGCGCTCCCCAGTCGCCGAGGTGAATCGGATTCAGGTCACGCGACAGCCAACCATAGCGTCGACCGATCGATCGCGTGGCATTGATCACGACCGTTGGTGGTGAGACTCCCTCCGCGGGCTTCTCGTATCGCAGGGTCTGGCGCGCACTACGTGCGGCTTGCCCGCCACTGGTCGCGCGACGCGCGAGCAATGTGGCTCTTTCGTGCCAGGCCGTGCCATTGTGGTCCTCGAATTCCGTGAACAGCTCGAACTCGTGACCGCGGTCCCCGTCCCGATATCCCTCAACCCATACGCGTGCACGGTACGTGCCGTCCGCCGGCAGTGGGCGAATCTGGTGGATTTCGTTCGCAACGTGGATGAGGCCCATCAGCCGGACGACGAAGCGTGGATGCGTCAGCAGTGCCATGTGCAGCGGTCCGGCGAGCACATGCGGATAGGTGATTGGCAGGTTGCCGTCGTCGTCGAATCCGCAGACCTTGCGGTAACGAGCCAGGTGGCCGTGGCGCGCGCGGACGATTTCCGCGCTGCCCTGCAGGCGTGGTACGGACCCGCCGTCAGGAACGAGTAAGGCCCGCGTCGCGAATACGGCCCGCGGGTAGTAGCGAAACGCCGACGGCAAACGCTGGAAGCGGTAATCGACGGCGGCCCGGCCCATGGATCTCCTCCGGGCGCTGAACTAGGGAACGATTCGGTCGATGGTCACGGTCACCGGATCGTGGGTCGCGAAATCATAACCGACCTCGCCGTAGGGGTCGCCGCTCACCGCGGTGGGCTGGCCAGTGGTGGAGATTCTCGCGATCAGGCGCACCGGGCCGCCACTGGCAAGTGAAGTGCCCGGCATCATGGCATCGGCGTCCGTCATCGCCAGCGATGCGGGCCAGGAGCCTACGGGACGTCGCACAACCGCAAGCGGCGGGCCAGCTTCGCCCCGGCGTGCGATCAGGAACAGCGTAGCCCCGGGCGGCACTTTGCCGGCGAGAGCAGATGCCAGCTCGACCGATATGCCCGCCACGCCGCCGGCAGGGCTGGTCGGCTGCGGCCTGACTGGTGCGCCGGGTTTTGTGTCGAGCTCGGACAGGCGCTCGGCGACCAACTGCCTCAGATCCGGTGGCAAGTCATGATTCTGCAGTTCCACCCAGCGCTGTTGCGCGAGCGCCAACTCGCCGCGCCGGTAGGCGACGATGCCGCCATACCAGAGCGCGCGCGGATTATCCGGCGCCATTGTCATAGCTTTTTCGAAGAGTTCGGCAGCTTGCCCGTCGATCTCGCGCTCATCGTTGAGTACCAGCGACTCCGCATAGCCGACAACCGCGTCCGGGTCCTGGCCCTCGCTGCGCGCATAGGCCTGGGAGAAAGCGTCACGCGCGGCACTGTAGTTACCGAGCACGGTGGCCGACCTGCCCAGTAATTTCCAGCCTTCGAGGTCGTCCGGTTGTTGCGACAGCCGTTGCTGCAGCTGCGTCACCATGTGTTCGAGATCGGGCGCGCTTGAGGGGTGGGCGACTTCCTGGGCGGAATCCCAGGGCCAGTCGCTGGCCCAGAAATACCCTGCGAAAGCGACCAGCGGCAGTCCGGCGGCGACGATGGTCGCTGCAATATTTGCCCGCTGGGCGGGCGCTTCAGCTGACGTAGCAGGTCTCAGCAACGGCCACACGAGAGAGGTGACAGCAAGCGCGGTCAGCAGCACGCAGATGACAATGAAAAGTGTCACAGGTTTTCCGGTTCCTCTTCAAGCGTCGCAGGATCAGCATGTGCGGTGCGTATGCGGCGCCGAATGACCATCGCCGCGACCGCCGCGCCGCCCAGCAACAACAGTACTGGCGCCGCCCAGAGCAGCCAGGTACGCGGCGTGACCGGCGGCTTGTAGAGGACGAAGTCACCGTAGCGCTCGGTCAGGAATGTGCGGATCTCCACGTCGCTCTTTCCCGCTTTCATCATTTCACGGACTTCGCGGCGCAGGTCGGCCGCAAGCGTTGCATTGGAATCGGCGATGGTCTCGTTCTGGCAGACCAGGCAGCGCAATTCATGCGTGAGCTGCTCGTAGCGTTGCTGAAGTGCGGGGTCCTCGAGACGTTCGGCGTCAATCGCATGCGCGTTGCTCGCGATCAGCAACGAGGCAAGCAGGCAGGCTGCTCGATTCATGGGCCCTCCCCGGTCTCTGCAAGCAAGGGCAGGAAGTCGCGACGCCAGATTTCGGGGGTCATCACGCCGATCTGCTTGTGCAGAACCTTGCCGTCTGCGCCGATCAGGAATGTTTCCGGCGCGCCATAAACACCCCAGTCAATGGCCGTGCGGCCCGCCGGGTCGTAGGCAACAGAGACATAGGGATTGCCGAGCTGCGCAAGCCATTGCAGGGCAAGCGCGCGGTCATCCCGCCAGTTCAGGCCCATCATCGGCACTCGCCCCTCGCGCGCAATCTCAAGCAGCGTCTCGTGTTCCTGGCGGCAGCCGCCGCACCACGTCGCCCAGACATTCAGGAGCCAGGGCCGACCCGCAAGGTCCGCCGAACCGACTCGTGTGGCAGGGTTACCTAGCGATTCGAGCGAGAATGCGGGAGCAGGCTTGCCGATTAGCGGCGAGCGAATTTCACCGGGGTTCAATTGCAGGCCGATGACGAAAAACACGATCAGTCCGGCGAACAGGGCCGCCGGCACCAGGAAGCGCAGGTTCTGCTTCATTGGGCGACGCCCGCAGACGCAGTGTTGCGGGCCGGAGCGACCGCGGTGACACGCCGGTAGCGGCGGTCGAGGCCGGCGATACCGCCGCCCAGCGCGATCAACAATGCGCCGAGCCAGATATACCGGATCAGCGGCTTGTACTGGAGGCGCAGGCTCCAGCGGCCCTGGCCCAGGTCTTCGCCGAGTGCCGCAAACAGGTCACGGCCGGCACCGACTTCGATGCCGGCCTCGGTCATGGCATTGCCGCCGGAGTTGTAAAGGCGCTTCTGCGGGTGCAGCGTCGTGATCGCGACACCGTCCTTCGAAACGATGACATCCGCCTCGACGGCGACGAAATTCGGCCCCTTGGCATCACGCATGGCCGCCAGCCGGAAGTCGTAGCCGCCGACCGTCGCGGCGTCTCCCACTGCAAGGGCGACGTCCTGCTCGACCTTGAACGACTGCACGCCAGTGATGCCCAGTGTCACGACTCCCACGCCAAAATGAGCCACGGCCATGCCAAGCACGGCGCCTGGCAGCGTCTGCCCGGCGCGCAGTCGTGCCAGCGGGATCATCAGCGAGGAACCCATCACCCACAGGGCCAACGCGAAGCCGATTGTCGCCATCGGGCGGATCTCGCCGTAGATGGCCGCGCCGGCCAGGACCGCGATCGCAAGCGCCACGGCAGCGATCCATACCAGCCGATTGCGCACTGGCTGCAGGCGGCTCCTCTTCCAGATCGCGTGCATGCCGATTCCGAGCAGCAGCAGGAGCGGCAGCATCGGTACCATGAAGACCATGTTGAAGTACGGTGGGCCGACGGAAATCTTGCCGAGTTCGAGGGCATCCAGGAAGAGTGGATAGAGCGTGCCCAGCAGGATCAGGCAGAGTGCGGCCACCAGGAAGGCGTTGTTGAACAGCAGGAAGCTCTCGCGCGCAGCGAGTTCAAAACCTGCGGCGGATTTCATCTTCGGCGCGCGCCAGGCATAAAGGAGCAGCGCCCCGCCGATGACCAGCGTCAGGAAACCGAGGATGAACAGGCCGCGCGCCGGGTCGGTTGCGAAGGCGTGCACCGAGACCAGCACACCGGAACGAACCAGGAACGTGCCGAGCAGCGACAGTGAGAATGCGGAAACCGCAAGCAGCAATGTCCAGCTCTTGAACAGGCCGCGCTTCTCGGTCACGGCCAGCGAGTGAATCAGCGCCGTGCCGGCGAGCCAAGGCATGAACGAAGCGTTTTCCACCGGATCCCAGAACCACCAGCCTCCCCAGCCGAGTTCGTAATAGGCCCACCAGCTGCCGAGTGCAATACCGATCGTCAGGAACAACCAGGCCGCAAGGGTCCATGGCCGGGTCCATCGCGCCCAGGCCGAATCAAGGCGCCCCTCGATAAGGGTCGCGCAGGCAAACGCGAAGGCGACCGAAAAACCGACATAGCCGAGGTACAGGATCGGTGGGTGGATGGTGAGTGCGAAATCCTGCAGCAGCGGGTTCAGGTCGCGGCCCTCGAATGCCGCCGGCACCAGCCGCTCGAAGGGGTTCGAAGTCGTCAGCATGAACAGCAGGAAGCCGATGCTGATCAATCCAAGTATTCCGATGACACGGCTTCGAAATTCTGCCTGCAGGCTGCTGCTGAGACCGGTGACCGCGATCGACCAGGCCGAGAGGCACAGTGCCCACAGCAGCAGCGAACCCTCGTGCGCACCCCAGACCGCGGCAATGCGGAAGAAAATCGGCAATTCGGAATTCGAGTTGGTTGCGACGTAGAGGACCGAGAAGTCCTTGTCGACGAATGACCATGTCAGCGCGCCAAAAGCTGTCGCGATGAATACTGACTGCCCGACAACCGCCGAGCGCGCCGCCTGCATCCAGGCGGCCTGCCCGCGTGCGGCGCCGGCCAGGCCGAAAAAAGCCTGAGCAATGGCGAGCAGCAGCGCCAGTATCAACGCGAAATGGCCAAGTTCGGGAATCATTGAGTCGTCCTCGCGGGTGTCGGCATGTGGAGCGACTCGGCCACTTCGGGCGGCATGTAATTCTCATCGTGCTTGGCGAGCACTTCGTCCGCCATGAATTCGCCGGATTCAGTCAGGCGGCCATGTGCAATGACGCCCTGCCCTTCGCGGAACAGATCGGGCAACAATCCGGTGTAACGGACCGGGATCGATTCCCGATTGTCGGTGACGACAAAGTGCACCTCGAGCGATCCACTGGAGCGCTGCACACTGCCGTTCGTGACGAGACCCCCGATCCGGAATGTCCTGCCCTCGGGAACTTCGCCGGCAACGATCTGCGTCGGGCTGTAGAAGTAAAGCAGGTTTTCCTCGAACGCGAGCGATGCCAGTACCGCAGCGGCTCCGACACCGACAACGATTGCAACGACCGCCAGCAGCCGCTTTCTGCGGGGCGTCATGTGGACTTCCTCGCGGCGTCGAACCGCCGCAGGGCATGTTCGCGGGCGCCGGCGTGCAGGCGTCTGGCGGCACGCACGTTCAGGATGAGCACGATCAGCGTCAGCCCGAACGAGGGCCATACGAACTCGGCATAACCGCCCATTGCGAAAAATTCGGCAAGATTCATCGGGTCAACTCCTCACGCAGCCAGGACGCATCGCGTTCGCGTTTCAGGACTTCTCCACGAACTCGCACCATCAGGATGGCGCCAAAGAACAGCTTGAATGCAACAAACATCACCAGCAGCGGCCACAGCATCTCAAAGGTGATCGACGGCTTGCCGAACTTGGTTATGGTGGCACCCTGGTGCAGCGTGTTCCACCAGTAGACGGAATAATGAATGATCGGCAGGTTGATCACGCCGACCAGTGCCAGCACCGCGCTTGCCCGGTCGGCGCGCTCACGATCGTCGATGGACGCGCGCAAGGCGATAAATCCCAGGTACAGGAACAGCAGGATCAGCTCTGAAGTCAGCCGCGCGTCCCATTGCCACCAGGTGCCCCACATCGGCCTGCCCCACAGCGAGCCGGTCACGAGTGCCACGAATGTGAACCATGCTCCGACCGGCGCGGCTGCGGCCGCCACGGCATGGGCAAGCTTGATCCGCCAGATGAGTCCGATTGCCGCCGCGATTGCCATCGTTCCGTAAATGAACATGGACATCCACGCGGAAGGCGCATGGACATACACGATGCGGAATGCGTCGCCCTGCTGGTAATCCGGCGGTGCGAGGACGAGACCGCCGTAGAGGCCCACGACGATCAACAGGAACGCCGGCCAGCCCAGCCAGGGCGTGATTCGCCCGGCCAGCCTGTAGAAATGGGGTGGCGAGGCCAGTTTGTGAAACCAGGTCCAGTTCATGCCATCACTCCTGGCTGATCTTTAGCGACGCGGCCACCGCCAATGGCGATAATGTCAGCGACAATACGAACATGGCCCCCAGCAGCAGCAGTGGTCCACGCGCCACCTCACCATGGATCGCCATGTCAACGGCGCGCGCGCCAAAGATCAATGCGGGCATCGCGAGCGGCAGCACCAGCAGTGACAGCAGTACGCTTCCGCGGCGCAATCCGAGTGTCAGTGCGGCGCCCACCGCGCCCAGTGAGCTCAGTATGCCTGTGCCCAGTGCGAGGGACGTCATCAGCACGACGAGCGCATTCGCAGGCACGCCAAGACCGACGGCCAGGAGCGGCGAGACCAGCACGAGCGGCAGGCCACTGGCAGTCCAATGGGCGGCCGTCTTCGCCAGCGCGATCAGAGCCAGCGGTTGCCCTGACAACAACATCTGCTCGAGCGTTCCGTCCGCGTGATCCGTGCGGTAGAGGAATTCGAGACCGAGCAAGGCGGCGAGCAAGGCGGCGATCCACAGAACGCCACCCGCGATCTCCCGCAGTTCACCCAGTTCCGGACTGAGCGCAAGCGGCACCAGTGTCGTGACCATGGCAAGGAAGACCACCGGTTGTGCAATCTGTTCCCAGCGGCGGAACGCCAGGATGAGATCTCCGCGGTAGATCAGCGCCATGGCCTGCGTGATGGACGTCTGCATCAGGCGAGCTCCACGCAGCGTACCGTGTGCCGCGGAATGGCCGGCGGCTGGTGGGCGGCGATGATCACCGCTCCACCGGCGTCGAGGTGCTCGGCGATGACTCCCGAAAGCAACACGACGCCGACATGATCCAGATTCGTGAATGGTTCGTCGAGAATCCATAGTGAGGCGGCGGACAGCATCACGCGCGCCATCGCGAGCCGCCGGTGCTGTCCGGCCGACAGAACCCGCGCGGGCAGGTCGCGACAGCCGGCCAGTCCGACGCGCGCCAGGGCATCGTCGATTTCGGCCGCGGTCACGTCTCGCCGCAGACCGACTTCGTGGCAGAGATTCTCGCGGGCCGTGAAATCCGCCTTGAGCGCGTCGCTGTGGCCGAGATAGGCAAGCGTTGCCGCGTAGGCCTCGAAACTCGCCGTGACGGGCCGGCCCTGCCAGCTCACGCCACCCTGCTCTGCCGTCAACAGCCCGGCGAGGACGCGCAGCAATGTCGTCTTGCCCACGCCATTGGAGCCGGCAATGTGCACGACCTGCCCCGCTGTGACCTCCAGGGACACGCCGCGCAGCACGTGGCGTTCGCCGCGCCATACCTGGATGTCGCGGGCAGAAAGGCCCGAAAAATTAGATGCTTGCAATCGAAATGTTCGCTCGACCGGAAGGCCGCGCGAACTATACCAGACTGCGGCAGTCGGCCGCGTCGGCTCAGCGCACAACCAGCACGGGGATCCTGACGCGCGTCAGGACCTTCTGCGTTTCGCTGCCGAGCAGAAGCCTGTCCAGGCCCTTGCGGCCATGCGAAGCCATGACGATCAGGTCGGCCCGGGCCTTGTCGGCGGCCGTGACAATTGCCTGCGAGATATCGCTGCTGTGCACCTGCTTCGTCGCAACCTCGACCCCCTGCTTTTCTGCCAGCGCACGAGCCTTGCCGAGGAGCTTGGTGGCCTCCAGGTCCGCGCCCTTCGCGTACTGGGTCTCTGAAGGCCAGGCAAAACCCATGCCCTCCACATAGTAGGGAGTACGGTAGGCAGGAATGGCGTGAAAAATCGTGAGCGAGGCGCCGCATGTGTGGGCGAGTGTTGCTGCAGACTTGATAGCACGGTCGGAGCGCGGCGATCCATCGGTCGATACGAATATTCTGCGAAACATGGCAGTACTCCACGGGGCCGCTATGGGGCCCGGCGTGATGACCATGCTATGCCTGCGGCAGGAGCCTTGCGCTGACCGGGGTCAATTACGGCTCTGGTGGCTTGGCGGGAGTTTGAAGGTATCCTGTTTCGCGAATGCATGTCCCTTGGATCCGGCTGGCAGGCTAGCTGCAATTGGGCATCGGTCGCGCAACCTGACGGTTACTTCTGAAAACAACGGAGCACACATGACGACGAAGCTGACGCACTCATCGCGCGCTGCAATTGCCGTTCCCACCACAGTGTTCGCCTTGCTGCTGGCTGGCTGCGGTGGTGACGCGGGATCAGGTCCTGGTGCAGCAGCACCGGGCGCGACTGCTGGGCAGGCGCAGGCTGGGTCGGCGGGCAACAGCAGTCAGGGACCGGACTTGAGCCAGTTGGGCGCGATCGTTCTCGGCAAGATCAACGAGGACTCGACCCGGAGGGAAATGAAGGTCACCGGCAAGCTGGTGGATTTCCAGATCAAGTCGGCCAAAACCGAGGTTTACGAGGGAATGGGCGCTGCTTCCGTCGTGGAATGCGCAGGAACAGTCGTGTTCGACGGCGATGTGAAATGGAGCTGGAAGGATTCAGCACCCAAGAAAGCAGGCGAGCCTGCGAATTTCGAATGCAGCGCCGAGTACAACAACCAGGGTCAAGGCTGGCAATTGACTCCGCCAATGGGGATCTACCCGCTTTAGCAGGATCGCATCAGTTGATTGGTGCCCCGGGCAGGAGTCGAACCTGCAAGCCCTTGCGGGCAACGGATTTTAAGTCCGTAGCGTCTACCCATTCCGCCACCGGGGCATTTCCAGATCCGGTCATAGTAGGCTAGCTCGCGCATGTCAGGCGAGCAGCAAATACCGGTTGCAGCGACGGATGAATGGGCGTGGACCGCCAGGGGTTGCCCGATGCCGCGATCCGCGGACGTCGTCGTTATCGGTGGCGGCATCGTCGGATGTTCGACCGCCTATTTCCTCGCACAGCAAGGTGTGTCCGTTGCCCTGTTCGAAAAAGGTCGCATCGCGGGTGAACAGTCCGGACGCAACTGGGGCTGGATTCGCCAGCAGGGCCGCTCGCCCATCGAACTGCCGCTGATGATCCGGAGCCTGCGGCACTGGCAAGCGTTGCAGCGAGATCTCGGCGAGGACATGGGATTCCGGCAGGGCGGGTCCCTCTATCTTGCAGAAGACGCGGCACAACTCGCCGAACTGGGCAAATGGCTTGTGGTCGCTCGCGCACATGACCTTGATACGAAAGTGCTGTCCGGCCGCGAGCTGGACTTGGTCCTGAAGGACGGCAGCAGGAATTGGGCGGGTGCGATGTATACGGCGAGCGACGCGCGCGCCGAGCC
>JAQBHG010000027.1:0-52757 GCA_032127975.1 Steroidobacteraceae bacterium | reverse complement strand
CGGCGACTGGTCGATTGCGGCGTATGGCCACAATGTCACAGACGAGCGCTATGACAATGCGCGTCTCAATACCGGCGACTATGTGTTGATCATGCTGAGCAACGACGCGAGCGAGTACGGAGTCCGCTTCACCAAGGACTTCTAATCCAGGACTCGACGATCGGAAAATAGGGGCCAGGAGTTTTCTCCTGGCCCCTTTTTCATTGCTTGAGGCTTCGAGCGCCCGTCAGGTGCACCAGCAAGCCAAGTACCGCCATCGCCCAGACGATCACTGCGCTCGAGGGAAGATCGGTGACGACGGAGGCAGCGAGGCCCACGATGTAGCTCCCGATCGCGAGTGCGTAACCCAGGATGAGCTGGCGGCTGGCAGCGTGGCGATAGGTCGCGACCGCGGGAACGATCAGGGTCGTAAACACGAGATAGACGCCGACGAGCTGGACCGAGGCCATGACCACCATCGCGAACAACACGTAGAATCCGACCCGGCCGATTCGCTCGCGCCACGAAAACCAGACGATGGCGAAGAATGCGGTGAGTATGGCGGTGCGAATCAAATGTTCCGTGGACACCCAGAGAATCTGGCCCGAGAGCAAATCCTTTAGATTCTCGCCGCCGTGCGGATCATTCGCGAGCAGCAGGATCTGCGCCGTCGATGCCAGCACGAACAGGATGCCGATCAGGGCTTCCTGGGCCTCAGGGCGTTTTTTCTCCGTCCACGTCAGCAACAAGGCACCCGCGAGCGCAGCTGCACCTGCAGCCGCCTGGGCACTCCAGCCTTCAATCGGCAAGCCAAAATGGCTTGCCGCGATGACACCGAGCCCGGCCACCTGGGCAATCGCGAGATCGATGAATACGATGCCGCGCTTCAGCACCTGCTGGCCCAACGGCACGTGCGAGATCGCAACGAGCAGGCCCGCGATCAGCGCGGGCCACATGATGCTCAGATCGGTGGTGAAGAGACTCATTGGATCGCCGCCTTCAGCCGGTTGATGGTGTCATCGAAGAGTTCAAAGAGATCCTTCGCCTCCGGTGTGCCGCCGACTGAGAACGGCAAAGTCACAACCGGGACATGAACGCGCCCTGCGAGCCAGTTGGCGGCCTTGGCGTTGTTGTAAGCATTCAGCAAGATCAGTCGGGGCGGCGCGGCCGTGAGTGTCGACACCAGTTCGCCAAGGTAACCGGCGCTCGGCGGAACGCCGGGCTTCGGCTCGATCGCGGCGACTTCGCGCAGCCCGAGCCAGTGGCAGAGATACACCTGGTCGCGGTGCATGACGACCACCGGCAGCCCCTTCAGCGGTGCCGCCTGCTGTTCCCAGCGCGCGATTGCCTGTGTCCAGCGTGAATCGAATTCTCCGCCGCGCTGCCGGTAATAATCGGCATTGACAGCATCGAGCAGGGCGAGCCGAGCGGTTAGCGCCCTGGCAACCGCCGCAATATTGTGTGGATCGAGTTGCAGATGCGGATTGCCCTGCGGGTGAATATCACCCAAGGAGCGATCGAGGCGCGAAGGAATCTCCAGCAGGATCAATTGGGCACTCGCCTCGAAGTAACCAAGTGCCCCGGGCTGGATGCGGGGATTGCTCGATTCCTGGACCAGGACCGGCAGCCATCCGATCTCGAGCTCCGCTCCTGTCGATATGACAAGGTCGGCGGTACGCGCGCGGGCGACGAGGCTCGGCTTGGCATCGACACGATGCACGTCCTGCAGTGCATTGGTTGCGACATATACACTGACACGATCGCCGCCGAGCTCGGTGGCAAGCGCGCCCCAGTCGGACGTGGTTGCCAGTATCTTCACGGTGGCCTGCGCAGGCCCGCAGGCCATCATGAGGAGCAGCGCCATGGCGCCGCGGATTATCTTCTGCATGATTGCGGTTCCTAGTACTTGTGGGCGCCGTGCGCGCCGATGCCATAAAGGTATTGGAGCCTTAGTTGCCGGTCCTCTCCGCCATCAGCTCGCGCTTCATCCCAGGAATATTGGGCGCGGAGTCTCGAGAATTCGCTCGGACTCCAGTCGAACATGAACGAGATTCGCTCCGGAGCCGCGGCCAGCAACAGTGGAAACGCTTCGGGCGGCAGGACGCCATCGTCAACGAGTGCAATGCGCGGTGTGCCGGAATTGAGCGAGTCGTATCGTAGGCCGACGCGCCAGCGCGGCCGGAACTGGAACACGCTCTGAAGGTACCAGCCGGATTGCTCGCTGCGATAAGCATCGGCGAGCCCTGCACCTTCGGTATCGAATGCAAGCTCACCGAGCTCGCGGCGATTCATGTATTCGGCCTGCACTTTCAACTGCTGGTACGCGGAATTTCCGGTTGGCGCCCACTTGAAGATCGCGTCCAATCCCCAGGTGCGCGACTTGCCGGTAAAGGAGTTCAACACCGGCGCGTCGAACTCGTTGACGTCTTCGTAACTGCGATCCTCTGCGCGCCAATCGAGCCAGGACGCGCCCGCGCGCCAGCTCGCGGATGTGCCGAGATCTCCGCCGACATGCGCAAAGAGCGCCGTGCCATTGAAGCCGTTGAGATTGCGGTGCGTTCCCGGGAACGCCTGACCATTGCCGGTCTCGGCTCCGAGCTCGACGAAAAGATCGGTGGGCGCCAGCCATTTGACCTGCACGCCATCCTGCGCCAGCTGATTGCCCATGAATGCCTGGTAGACGAGCGGTTGATCGGCGAAGTCCCAGGCGTGTGCATGAACTTCATTCAGGTAGCCCATGCCCGAGAAGAATCGCCCACCCTTGACAGTGAAGCCGGAGGGCAGGGAGGTCGTCCGGAAGTAGGCTTCCTCGACCCCGATTTCATCTTCACCCGCGATTGCGGCAACCAGGGTCGCAGAGAAATACGGATCGACACTGGCGCTGAGCGCGAGCTCGGATTCGCCGAGACTGAAGCTGCGCTCACCCGGACCGACTTCGCCGCCGCTCGGAATGAACCCGGCGATGCGCCAGGATTCCGGGTCCTGCGACGTGCCGGTGTAATTGCCGGCGAGTATCACCGAAATTGCCGGATTGAACGCCGAAGCCGCGCTTCGCGATCCGGCGCCGGCGGGCGGCTGCTGTCCCGCAACCTGCGCAGGAACCGGCGCAGGGACGGATTCGAGCTGGTCGATTCGTGCCTCGAGCGCACCGACGCGGGTGGCGTAATCATTCTTCAGCGTCTGCAACTCGGCGCGCAGCGCCGCGACGTCATCCGCGGACTCCGCGAATGCACAAGGCGCAGCGCCGGCAAGCGCCAGGAGCGCCGCAACGGGCAATATCCTCGTCATGGGAAAATCCTCCTCTCAAGTCAACGGGCACGGCCGCGCTTGCGCGCGCCGTGGGGGTCATTGGCCTAGAGGAGCTGGGGCGGTGCCCGGGGCCGAAATGCGGGAAATGGAGAGGAATCGGGGAGCGAAATCGTGGCGACCGGCGGGGCGGGCTCCGACACGCAGGCGACGATCGGCACCAACTGTGGGCTGCCACCGACCGCCATCGTGACCGGCGCGAATGAAAGGCAGGTAGCGCAGCTCCGCAGCGAGCCCGGTACGCCCTGGTCCTTCCCGAGGTGCGAATAGGCATGCGCCTCGGCGCCGAACTGGGCGACGAGCAATGCCAGCGCCAGCAGGCGGGCAATCAGCCGTTGACGATGCCTGGACAGGGTCGGGACCTCCGGTCGATGGACAAGTATCCGCCAATGAGGTTTCGCGGGCAAATCACCCCTGGTGATTTTGCTAGGGGCTCGGCAATACGTTCGCGTTCAGCCGGAACAGGTTGCCCGGGTCGTACTTTTTCTTAATCACGCGCAGCCGGCCGATATTGCCCTGGTAGTTCGTGTCGACGATGTGCTGTGCCTCGTCGGCGACTTCGTTGGTGTAGTAGCCGTCGGTAAATGGCTCAAGTTTCGCCCAGTAGTCCTTTACGTAGCTCACATGCGGCTTCGCGTCGTGATCCAGATTCCAGGAAACGACGGCGAACATGTTCTGCTTCGAATGCCGGTGCGGGAAAGCGGTGGCGTCGGGCGCCACACGGCCGATTGCGCCGCCGGAATGCTGGAAGAACACGATCGTCGCGCGATCCGGATGCGGCTGGAAACCATTGATCAGCGTGTCGATCATGGCGCCCTTGAAGTCGCCGACGAAGCCGGACTTCAGGTACGTGCCCTCATTTCTCGGGTCACTCCGGTCGGTGCTGCGCTGAATTGCAACATAGTCCTGCGCCTTGATCGTGTCGGCGATCGGTGTGCCGAGCTTGCGCAGCGGCGCGATCAGTTTCTCGGCGTTTTCTGCCGGCCCTGAGTAGCAAAGACTCAAGCCGACCGCCCCCGGCTTGCCGCCGGGCGGCAAGGACATGAAGCCATCCACGTACATTTCGTCCGGTACATTGCTGCTGTAGTCACCGTAAATTTCGAGAATCTCGCGGGCCCTCCCAATTGGAAATACCAGATTGCCGCCGATGATCTGGCGCTGCATCGGATGCAGTTCGAGTTCGAATTCGGTCACGATGCCGAAGTTTCCGCCGCCGCCGCGCACGCCCCAATACAGGTCCGGATTCTCGTCGGCGCTCACGTGCAACAAGCGACCATCGGCCGTCACGATGTCCACCGCACGTACATTGTCGAGCGCAAGACCGAAGCGCCGCGCCAGGCGTCCGAAGCCGCCACCCAGCGTGAGGCCGCCGATGCCCGTGTGGGATACTGTGCCCGCCGTCGTGACGAGGCCGAACGCCATCGACTCATGGTCCATTTCGCCGAGCAGGCTGCCGCCCGCCACATAGACGCGGCGGGCGATCGGGTCGACCCGTGCGGCGCGGAATCGCGATAGGTCGATCTGCATGCCGCCATCGCAGGTCGACTTGCCACCCGGGCTGTGGCCGCCGCACTTGACGGCGAGTAGCAGGTTTCGCTCGCGCGCAAAGGTCACGGCATTGCGGATGTCTGCCACGCCCGTGGGCTGCACGACGAGCGCCGGATGCCTGTTGATCGACTCGTTGAGTACGCGGCGTGCCTCGTCGTATCCGGGATCGCCCGCAAGCAGCAAAGCGCCGCGCAGGCTGTCGCGCAGTTCCTGCAGGGCTGCTCGTTCGAGCATCGTGGCAGCACCATTGCCGGTTACCGCGGCAATATCGCCCGTGACCGGAACGCCACTGCCTGCCGCCAGCAATCGGCCAACGGGCAGCGATGCCGCCAGGGCTGCCGCAATCGATGACGCCAGAAAATGCCTTCTGTCCATGGACTTCCCCCTGACCGGCAATCTTATGGGATGACCTTGAGGCCTGGTTCCTGCCGCTGCGACGGTTGCATCGCCGAGCGCAGCAGCAGTGTCGCAGCGTACAGAACGACGACTACGACGCCCCAGCGCAGCGCCACGATCGGCATCTCCTTGACGATGAATGCCGCTGCAAGCACTGCTGGCATGCCACCGATTGCGATTCCGACGATGACCTTCAGGTCAATGCGCTTGGCCGTGATGAAGCGGAAACCGGTCGTCGGCATCAGGAATGCACAGGCACTTGCCATGATCGGGAATGCCAGCCGTGGATCGAGTCCCATCAGGCTCAGCAGGATGAGCGACGGTGCATAGAGTCCGATGCCGAACGCCATCAAGATGCCCAGGATGAAATGCGCGCCGATGGCGATGTACAGGAAGGGCGGGGCCAGCGCGGTCGCTACCCCGCCGATTGGCATCAGATTGAGATTGCTCATCGCATAAAGCACGGCAGCGATCAGCAGGGCCAAACCGACCACGCCCTGGACGAACCGCACGGGCGCCCTGAGCACGATCGGCGCGCCGATCAGCGCGCCGACGACGGCGGCAACGATGGACCACACCAGCAGGATCGGGTCCACGTGGACTCCGAGCAGAACCAGGAAGATTGCGGACTGCACGACGGTCGGCAGTGCATGCCCGACATTCAGGGTCGCGGGTATGAAACTGTCCGGCACCAGCTTGCGGAACTTGATCCACGCCGTCGTCGTCGCGAATGAACCGATGCCGAGGGTATCGAAGAAATTGGTGACCGCACCCAGGCCGATCGATTCGAGCGTCGGGCGAAGCTCACTGCGCTGCGATCCAGCTCTTATCAATACGACGGTAAAAGCGACCGCGAGCAAGCCCAGCGCGGTCAGCAGGATGGTGATGATCATGCGGGCGGCAACTTGCACATGGCGCGTACTCTAACTTACCTTGGCGTAATGCGCCTCAGGCTGATGGGGCATTCCACGGACACTTCACAGACCCTCTGACAAGGAATTTCCCGATGCAATCGATCCCGACCAGGGCCGGCCTGGGCGCCGTCGCCCTGTGCCTTGCCATGACGGCCGCTGCCGCCGATATTGCCGCTCCAGCCGTGCCCGCCGATATTTCGGCCGCCTTGCGCGAGGTTCACGACCGATCGATTTCGTTCCAGACATTCGCGGGCCAGGGGCTGGTGCCGGCCTACGCGGCCTATCTCGCCGGCGTGCTGACCGCGGCCGGATTCGCGCGGGAGGACATCACGATCACGCCATTCGAGGAAACTGCGTTCCTGATTGCCCGTTACCGCGGCACGGACCCTGCCGCTAAGCCGATCGTCATCGGCGGACACATGGACGTCGTGCCGGCGCTCAAGGCCGACTGGCAACGGGATCCGTTCACCGCGGTCGTGGAGGATGGCTTCGTCTTCGGCCGCGGCTCCGCGGACAACAAGTTCGGGGTCGCGACGATGGTCGCGACCCTCGTCTGGCTCAAGAAAGAGGGATTCCGGCCCAGGCGCGACATCGTGCTCGCGCTCTCCGGTGACGAAGAGACGAGCCAGGCAACGACCGCGGTCCTCGCGGAGCAGCTGGAAAATGCCGAGCTGTTCCTGAACAGCGATGCCGGAGGTGCATTCCTGGGAGACGACGGCAAGCCCACTGTCTATGGCATGCAGGCCGCCGAAAAGACCTATGTCGATTTCGAGATCACTTTCACGAGCCCCGGCGGCCATAGCAGCCGCCCGGGCCCTGACAATGCGATCTATCGTCTGGCTCGCGCGATCGAACGCATTGCAGCGTTCAAGTTTCCTGCCCGGTCCAGCGAGCTGACATTGGCCTATTTCCGCGCTGCCGGCGCGCTCACGCCCGGCGAGGAGGGCGCGTCAATGCGCCGCTACGTGGAAAATCCGCTGGACGCGGATGCCATCGCATACCTTCGATCCAATCCCGAGTACGTCGGGCAGCTCGGCACGACCTGTGTCGCGACGATGCTGCAGGCCGGGCATGCGAAAAATGCGCTGCCGCAGAATGCGATGGTCAATGTGAATTGCCGTGTTTTCCCGGGCGTCGCCATCGATAGCGTCAAGGAGACCCTGGCGGGCGTCATCGACGATCCAGGCGTGCAGATCACGATCTCCGGCACGCCGGTGCCGAGTGATGCCTCGCCGCTCCGCGAAGACGTCGTGCGCGCGCTCCGCAAGGCCATCGACTTGCGCGCGCCGGGCCTGCCGATCGTCCCGTCGATGTCCGCGGGTGCGACCGACAGCCTGTACTTCCGGAATCTCGGGGTGCCGAGCTACGGCGTATCCGGCGTCTTCATGCATCCGCGGGACAATTTCGCCCACGGCCTGAATGAGCGGGTGCCGCTGGCGAGCCTGGACGGAGCGCTGCTGCAATGGCGCAGCCTGCTGATGGACCTTGCACACTGACGTCGCAAACGGCCGTGGAACTGAACTCAAGGGTCGTTGGTCAAATCCTCAAGAGTCGACCATGAAACACGTCGTCATTCTGGTGCTGATTGTGCTTTTCGCCGCCGCCTGCGCCGGGGGGCTGCGCCGCAACGCAGATGACGACGCCGTCGCCTATCTGGATTACGCGGGCGAACCGGTCCGCGGATTCACATCGTTCCGCCTGCAGTCCTGGCAGCCACTGTCCCGCGACCGGCTGGTCCTCTGGACCGGCGTAAATGAAGCCTACCTGGTGACTGTCTGGCGCAGTTGCCCTGACCTGCAATTCGCGCATTCGATCCATGTGAGTTCGACCGGTAGCCAGATCACGACCTTCGATCACGTGAATGTCGGCCGCGATCGCTGCCAGATCAGCGAGATCCGGCCGATCGACGTGCGCCGGATGAAGGCTGATCGTAAAGCCGACGCCGCCTCGCGCGCCCGGTCGTGACCGCGTCGGCGTACGCTGAGCCTGAGCGATCAGAAATCGACTGACAGTCGCCCGTAAATGTAACGGCCCGATCGCCCGAAGGGCGAGTAATTCGAGAACGGCGTATTGCCAGTCGAATTGCGCGCGACGGGGAACGGATCCGGATACTCGTCGGTCAGGTTCTCGGCGCCGACCGCGACCCGGATGCGATCCGTCAACTCGAAACGGCCTTCGAGATCCACCAGCGTCTTGGCGCCCAACCGGAAGTCGAGCGCTTCGGTGGTGCCCGGGTCGAGCGCCTCGCCGTAGCGTGTTGCGCGGAAGGTCGCGCCGAAACGGTTGAGGTTCCAGTTGATGATCGCCGCGAACTTGTCCGACGGATTCCCTTCCTCAAACGTCAGCACGTTGATCCGCCCGAACAGCGGGGGCGGGAGTGCGGGCGGCGTATAGAGCCCTGCCAAGGCCGGGGACAAAGGCGGCACCCGGACAACATCAGTCGAGTTGTAGTTCGCGACCATCGTGAAGTCGAACTTGCCAGCGTTGCCGGTTTCCATTGGCCAGTGGACTACGATGTCGACGCCCTCGGTTTCGGTATCCACGCCGTTGAGGAAAAACCGTCCGCCGCCGCTGCCAATGAAGCCCTGGCTGATTAGGAAGTTCTGGACGGTTGTATCCGTCAGGTTTTCGGACAAGACGATGCGATCGTCGATGTCGATCCGGTAGGCGTCGACCGTAACGGTGACTTTGCCCAGGTTGAGCACGGCGCCGAGCGAAAAATTGACCGATTTCTCGGCATCGAGCGGTTGCGCGCCGAGCGCGATTGCAATGGGGTCGCTGACCGGGAAGGTCGTGACATCGAACGGCACGCCGTTGATGAAGTTGGTCGATGTGGTCGCAAAGAACTGCTGCGGCAGCGACGGTGCACGGAAACCATTCTGAACCGAACCACGCAGCGCAAAGCTGTCTGTGAAGTCATAACGCAGCGCGATCTTGCCGGATAGGTTGCTGCCGAAGTCCGAGTAGTCTTCGACGCGCAGTGCCGCCGAGCCAAGCAGCTTCTCGGTCAGGTCGGCCTCAATGTCGATGTAGGCACCAACTGCCGTGCGGTCCTCATCAACTTCATTGGCCGGCCGGAAACCGGGGAACACCTGTGCGCCGGATGCTGTCGGCAGGCCGTTCAGTAATACCCCGCCGTTGCGGTACGAGTCCGGCTCGCCGGCGGAGATTGAATAGCTCTCCCGCCTGGCTTCGATGCCGGCCGCGATATTGAGCGGCGAAGCGAGGCTTGCCATCGTCACCTGGCGTACGCCGGAGAAGTTGAAGACGATCTGGTCGTAATCGAAACCACCGGCATCGAACACGGTCGGGCTCGCGGGACCCAGGGAGCGGTTCAGCGTGTTTTCGATCGTGAATTCCATCTCGTTCTTGCCGTAGACCAGCGAGCTGTCCATGTCCCACTTACCCCAAGCCCAGGCGATCCCGCCGGCCGCGCTGAAGTCCGTCACAGCGGGTGAAATGATCGGCAGGAAGCCGTCCGCGTAGATCTCGACCACATTGCGGGCGTCCAATGCGCGGCGATAGAAACCGGCCGAGTGTGCGTCACGGTCCTGGTAGCTCGCCCAGCCGTATGCCTTCGCACCGTTTGCCAGCTCGTAGCCGAAATTCGCGAACAGGCTGATCTGCTCGAGTTCCGGTTCGCCATACCAGGCGTTGAAGCGGTCGAAGGTGGCCTCGCGCGGATCGAAGGCGCCCGGGACGCCACCTACGAGCGGATACTGCTGCCGGAAATCCCAGCCCCCACGCTCGGTGCGTTCCTGGTCCTTGTATTCCATTGCGACCGTCAGGAAGCCGTTTTCGCCCAGCGCAAAGCCTTTCCAGCCCGACACGGTCAGCGTGTCACCGTCCGACCCATTGTGGTTAACCGTCGACGACTCGGACCAGGTGGCGCCGGCGGGCGGAGTGCCGGTCGGAGTCGTGTAGTCTGACTCCCGAACGCCGAAGGATCCCGTCACGTTTCCGCCGGAACGCTCTTCCCTGAGGCGGACATTGATCACGCCTGCGATCGCGTCCGATCCGTACTGCGCCGACGCGCCATCGCGCAGTACTTCGATCGAGCCGACTATCGCGGTCGGAATCGTATTGAGGTCAACGGCCGACGCGCCACGACCTATCGTGCCGTTGACGTTGACCAGCGACGAAGCGTGGCGGCGCTTCGAATTGAGGAGAACCAACGTCTGGTCCGGAGCAAGACCGCGCAACGTCGCCGGGCGGATGGTATCTGTGCCGTCGGCCAGGCCCGGTCGCGGGAAATTGAACGACGGCAAGGCGACTGACAACGCCTGGTTCAGTTCGGTGACGCCGGCGTTCTGAAGCGTTTCCCCGGAAACCACGTCAACGGCGACCGCCGTTTCGAGCGCCGAGCGATTCGCTACGCGGGTGCCGGTGACGACGATTTCACGCATTTCGTCCGCAGGCGCCTGTGCGCCAGCTGAATGCGCGGCGAGGGCCGCGGCGATGCCGCCCGCGAGCAGTCGTGATGTGCGCTTCATGGTCATCCCCTCTTGATCCGCCGGACTACCGCTAAAGTTAGCACAGGCATGCTCAGGCTGTTAGCCGCTCGCGATGCAGCAGGTACAGGCCTGCCCCGACGACAATCGCGGCGCCTGTAAGCATGCGCAGGCCGGGCAAAGCCTGCCACACGATCCAGTCGATTCCAACTGCCCACACCATTGCCGTGTACTCGTAAGGAGCCACCAGCGAGGCGGGCGCGAGCCGGAATGCCTCGGTGATCAAGTGCTGGCCGGCCCAGCCGGTCAGGCCGATCGCGGCGATCCAGGGCCAGTCTGCAGAGCGTATGGAAATCCAACCCGGCGCCGCGAGGACGCCAGCACCGATTGACAACAGGAGCAGGTACCAAAACACCATCGACGCCGTCGTGTCGGTGCGAGCCAGGACACGGACCAGCACGACGATGACTGCATAAGCGAGTGCCGCAAGGAGCGTTGCGACCCCGGCCAGGCTCGCAATGCCAGACACGGTGGGCTTCAGCATCACGATGACGCCCGCGAGGCCGGCCAGGATCGCAAACCAGATGTGCCTGTCCACTTTCTCGCGAAGCATCACGGATGCAGCGAGTACGACCAGCAGTGGCGCGCTCATGAATATGGCGTAGGTGTCGGCCATGCTGGCGCGCGACAGTGCCCAGAGAAATCCCCACATCATCACGATTGCAAGTGCCGCGCGCAGGATATGCAGGCTGTAGCGCACGGGGCGCAGCAGGTGCAGCCTGCCCCTCAGCAGATATGACGCGGCGACAAATGGCAGTGAACTCGCGCCGCGCAGGCAGGCGACCTGCAAAGGCGGATAGCTGTCGGTCAACTGCTTCATCAAGGCATCCATGATCGCGAAGACGCCGACGGCGACCATCATGAAAAGCACGCCTCGCAGACGCCTGGCAGCTTCAGTCATGGGCAGCCTGCGATTCGCCGAGTTCTTCGAGCAGCAGCGCGGCGAATCCTGCAAGCGCCGTCGAATCCTGTTCGTCGGGCCCCGCGGGGTCGCGTCCATTCGAATAAGCCGCAATGATGATCCTGCGGCCGTCCGGCAGTTCGGCGTGAACGATTTCCGCGAGCGTGTCGTAGGCCGTGCCGATCTTGCTCTCGAATACCGTGCCGTCGGGGAATCCCCCGCCCATGGCGCTGTTCGGCGAAATCCTGGGGCGGCGCAGCCGCGAGCGCAGGTAATCCGCGGCATCCGCGCCGAATTCGCCGGTCACCAGGGCGAGCATCAGGAGCGCAGATCCGTCGGCCGTCATCGAGTTCCGGCCGTGCCGCTCAAGCGCCAGGGCTTCGAGATCCTCGGGCATTTCGCCCGAATTTGTCGGGTAGGTCTTGGTTACGAGGCGCTGGCCGCCCAGCAGATCGTGGCTCTTGAGGAGGTCCTCGGTGTAGAGCCGCCGCGTGAGCCAGGCCTCGAAATCGGCAGCCCCCACGGGGCCATTCGTCACACCGCTGATCGCGTCCACGACCACGCCGGTTGCAACATTGTCGGAATCCTGCAGCATCGGGCGTACGGAGGCGTCCAGGCAATCCGGCCCCTTCGATTGCGCCTCGCACCAATGGGCGGCGGCGATCGCGAATCCCAGTTTCACGCAGCTCGCCGGGTACCATGGCCATTCGCCGCCGATGCTGCCGCGCAGCCATCGCCCCTCAGGCGCTGCCAGCAGGACGGTCACATCGAGCCGGTCGAATTTCTGTGCAGCGAGAAACCGCTCGCGCGAGAGTTCGACCGCCTGCTGCACGCGGATATCGTCGTGAACCAGCGTGGTGGGCAACTCCGCCGCAGCCAGCGGTGTTGCGAACACCCAGGCGCAGCCGGTGGCGATCGGCAGGGTCCAGATCAACGGTCGCCAACCCACGTCGCGTCTCCCGGTACAATCCATATTCATACCAGCCTGCTTGCGGAGCCACAACCATGATGGTCTACGGCAATGTCCTCGACATGGTCGGCAGGACACCGATGCTGAAGGTCGGGCGGATCGACACTGGACCATGCGAGCTGTACCTGAAGCTCGAATTGATGAATCCCGCAGGATCGATCAAGGACCGCATCGGTGTTTCGATGATTGGCGAGGCGGAACGGCGCGGCGACATCAAACCCGGCGGCACGATTGTCGAAGCGACGGCCGGCAATACCGGGCTGGGGCTCGCACTGGTGGCCGCGCAGAAAGGCTATCGGGTGATCCTCGTCCTGCCGGACAAGATGAGTCAGGAGAAGATATTCAACCTGCGCGCGATGGGTGCGGAAGTCGTGCTGACGCGTTCAGATGTCGAGAAGGGCCATCCGGAGTACTACCAGGACGTCGGGGCCCGGATTGCGCGCGAACAGGGCGCCTACTTCATCAACCAGTTCGCCAACCCGGACAATCCGATGGCGCACGCGACGACGACCGGGCCGGAAATCCTGGAGCAGATGCAGGGGCGCGTGGACGCCGTCGTCGTCGGTGTCGGATCGAGCGGTACGATCGCCGGACTTACCACCTGCTTCAAGCAAATGGCTCCAGGCGTCGAGATCGTTCTTGCGGACCCGGAGGGATCTGTTCTCGCAAGCCATGTGAATGAAGGCCGCATGGGCAAGGCCGGTTCCTGGTTGGTCGAGGGCATCGGTGAGGACTTCATCCCGGACATCTGCGATTTCTCGATGTGCCACCGCGCTTTCAGCATCTCGGACGGCGAGTCCTTCGCAACCGCACGCGAAATCCTGCGCAAGGAGGGCCTGCTGGTGGGATCGTCAACCGGAACCCTGGTCTCGGCGGCGTTGCGCTGGTGCCGGGAGCAGAAGAAACCCAGGCGCGTGGTCACATTCGCCTGCGATACCGGCAACAAGTATTTATCGAAGCTGTTCAACGATTTCTGGATGGAAGACCAGGGGTTCTTCCAGAGGCAGCAGCATGGCGACCTGCGCGACCTGATCGGCAGGCTGCACGGCGAGCGCGCCACCATCACGGTCGGGCCGGATGACGTGCTGACGACGGCGCACAACCGGCTGCGCAATGCAGGCTTCAGCCAGCTTCCGGTCATGGAGGCTGACCGGCTGGTCGGCTTCATCGACGAGGACGACATCATGCGGCGCGCATTTGGCGATCCCGAGCGCTTCACCGATCCCGTACGAAAGGCGATGCACACGAATTTCCTGGTCGTCGAGCCCAGGCTGTCGCTGCGAAACCTGGTAGCGATGCTGGACGTGCAGCCCTATGCCGCGGTCATGGACGGCGGTCAGTTCTATGGCCTGATCACGCGCGCCGACGTGCTTAACTACCTGCGCCGCCAGATGGGCGCCACCGTGACCCACTGAGTGCCATTACCCACTAAGGCAATACATGAGCGACGAAAAGAAGACCCTGGCCTTTGCGACCCGCGCCATCCACGGGGGCCAGTCGCCCGATCCGACGACGGGCGCCGTGATGCCGCCGATCTATGCCGTGTCCACTTACGCCCAGGAAAGTCCTGGCGTGCACAAGGGCTACGAGTACTCGCGCACCCAGAATCCGACCCGGATGGCCTGGGAGCGCTGCATCGCCAATCTCGAGGGCGGCACGCATGGCTATGCGTTCGCATCCGGCATGGCGGCAACGGCGACACTGATGGACCTGCTCGAGAGCGGCAGTCACGTGCTGGCGATGGACGATCTCTACGGTGGCACATTCCGCCTGTTCGAGCGCGTGCGCCGGCGCTCGGCCGCTCTCGATTTCACGTTCGCTGACTTGTCGGACCCGAATGCGGCGCTCGCGGCGATCCGCCCCGGGACACGGATGATCTGGATCGAATCTCCGACCAATCCGATGCTGAGGCTCGTGGATATCGCGGCACTCGCGGATGTTGCGCGAAAGCGGGGCATCCTGACGGTCGTTGACAATACCTTTGCGAGCCCATGGATCCAGCGGCCACTTGAACTGGGCGCCGACATCGTCATGCACTCGGCAACCAAGTACCTGAATGGCCACTCGGACATGGTCGGCGGCGTCGTCGTCGTCGCGGACGAAGGCCTGGCCGAGCGCATCGGATTCCTGCAGAACGCTGTGGGCGCAGTTGCCGGCCCATTCGACAGCTTTCTCGCGCTGCGGGGACTCAAGACGCTGCCGCTACGTATGCGTCAGTCGAGCGAAAGTGCGCTCGCAATCGCAGGCTGGCTCGAGCGGCATGGTCGGGTGGAACGGGTGCTATACCCGGGCCTGTCGTCTCATCCGCAGCACGCGCTGGCGCTCCGCCAGATGAAAAACGGCCACAGCGGCATCGTGACCTTCTTCCTGAAAGGCGGCCTGCCCGACGCCCGCCGCTTCCTGGAGCGCCTGGAGCTGTTCACGCTGGCGGAAAGCCTGGGGGGCGTCGAGAGCCTGGTCGACCATCCGGCGATCATGACGCATGCGTCGGTGCCGCCGGAGTTGCGTGCGAAGCTTGGTATCAGCGATACGCTGGTGCGCCTGTCGGTCGGCATCGAGGATACCGGGGACCTCATCGCGGACCTCGAGGCAGCGCTGGTCTGAGATCGGAGCGAGTGCCTACTGCAGGCCGGTTTCGACCCGGCCGTCCTCGAAGATGGTGATCGATTCGCCAGGGTTCGCTGTCGCATTCACGACGCCATTCGCGAAGCGCACCGCAATGTCGTAGGTGCCGAGCCACGGAGCCCCGACCAGCAGGTCGTACTGATTCTGCGACTGCAGCCCTGAGCCCGATTCAATCACCCGCGTCATGATCCGGTTTGGATACGAGCGCGGCACAATCCTGACGACACGACCCTGCTGGTTGTGTTCGCCACCGGAGCCGAGCACGCGGACCTTGATGCGTGCCGACAGTGTCAATCCCGCCCGCAACAGGCGGAAGGTTTGTCCCCAGCGCGAAACGAAGTCGATCACTCCGTTGTTGTCGACGTCGCCGCAGGCAACCAGCTCGTTGTATGCGATGAGGTCGCCGGTACCAGCCACGAGTTCGTCCGGAAGGTCCGACGCCATCAGCTGGCCGTCGACATTCACCAGCAGCTTTGGCACGCCCGTGCCGGTTGCAGTGACGTTCTTTGCCACCAGCACATCTTCGAAGCCATCACCATTCACGTCGCAGGCATTCAATCCGTAACCGAAGGTGGCCTGGGTCGTGTCCTCGTTGATGATTGCCCCGCTATCGAATACGCTCGCGGTATTGCGATAAAGGCGCGTGACTGCGCCGTCGTGGTGGATCAGGTCCAGGTCACCGTCGAGATCCACGTCGGCGAGTTTCAGGCCCTGGTCGGCGCGCACGGGAATGGCTGCGGCGGCGCTGCCGTCACTGAATGTGCCGTTGCCGTTGTTGATCAGCAGTCGCGAACCGAACAGCAGGTCGATGCGGCCGTCCTCGTTGAAATCGACCGCCTGGCCGCCGTGGGGCACGTAATCTGCACCGGCCGGGTTGCTGTCCACGCCGGCCGCCGCGGCCACGTCGGTGAACGCGCCGGCGCCATCATTCATCAGCAGCCAGTTCCGTGCGCCGTCGCCCTGCGTGTGATCATAGGGCGCGAACAAGTCGATATCGTTGTCGTTATCGAAGTCGGCGGCCAGCAGCGTGCCGCCGAAACCGCCGATGCCGAGCGCCGTAACACCGGCATCCGTCTGGTAATCGCCAGCGCCCTGGTTGACGCTCAGCACTGCGTGTGAGGCCGCATCGGTCGCCGGTGACAAGGTGCTGCTGAATACATCTTCGAAGCCGTCGCCGGTAAAGTCCGCAAAGCGCGAGTCCCCGTTGGTCCGTCCAGCCGCCACCAGGTCCGAGAGGCCCGCAGTCGTCAGCACGCGCTGGTTGAATGTGCCCGTACAGACAGTGCCGCTGATGCCACCACCGGCGTTGACCATGTCGAGGCAGTTGTCGGCATTGGGATCGCCAAATGCCAGGCCCAGGCGGACAAAATCAAATGTCGTGACTGCATGGGCAGAGGTCATGGCCACCGGGCCGTCGAACCCGATCCTGCTGCCGTTCATTGCGATCACTCGATAGGCCAGCGGCGTGTTGAGCACTATCGTAGCCCTGACGCTTGGGGAAGCGTTGACCTCCTCGAACAGGGCGGCCGGCCGGCGCCCGGTCAGGTTGTTTTCTGACGCGCCGATATATACGCGATAAGACGTCGCCATGGCGGCCGGTGCGAAATGAATCGTGTGGCCGGGATCGCCTGAGACGACTGCCGCCCATTCGACGGGTCCTGGCACCGGACCTGGCTCTGCGCTGACAAGAATGCTTGCAGGGCCGCGGCCGCCACTGGTCTCGGCAACGATCCTGTATTGGTAAGTACGTAAATTGGTAAGGCCGGTATGATTGTAAGTGGTCGCCGATATGTCTTTGATTTCATTAGATAAGCCGCCACCAGGATTGCTGCCGTCACTCCAAAGGATCACGTATTTCTTGGCCCCAACGACGGCGTTCCAACTGAGCTCGACCTGTCCGTCCAAGCCTTCCGCAACGGGATTGGCCGGCGCCGCATGGGGCGGGCTGCCTCCGCTGCAGCCGGAAGCCATGAGGGCGTAGAGCAGTGCGCAAATCGTGGGTACCGCCCAGGAGGCGGTGCGTCGTTCAAGTGCCATTAGCTGGGGTCCAGTGGTCCGTTAGCTGGTCTGCGTCCGATAGACGGCCGCGACACTCGACAGTTCCGCCGGCGGCTGCCGACAGCCAAATTTAGTTGCCCGCAGTATAGCCTGAATCAGCGTTTTTCCGGCTGGACCGTTCAGGCGATGGCCGGCCTAAGGTCCAGGCGCGCGCGGGAGGGCATGCAGTAGATTTCGACCGGGCGCGTGCGCCCGCGCAGCTGCATCGGCGGCAGCTCCACGATTCCCGCGGCGCCGGAGTCGAGCGCTTGCCACACGGCGCGTGAGAACAACGCTTCGCCGGCGCGGGCGCGCTGCATTAGTCGCGCCGCCACGTTGACGGTATCGCCGATCAGCGTGTAATTCGGCCGGTCCGGTGCACCGACATCGCCGATGATGAAGTCACCCGCATTGATGCCGATGCCTATGCCTGTCTCGAGTCCCAGCCTCGTCTTCCAGTCCCCGGCGAGGCTGCTGAATCCGGAGATCATGCGACGCGCCGCGGCAACCGCACGAATGCTGGCGTCGGGCTCGGCGCGCGGCACGCCGAAACCAGCCATCAGGCCATCACCTGCGATGTGAAACACCGTGCCGCCGTATTCGGTCGTGATCGCCGACAGCATCGAGAAGTACTCGTTCAGGAGCGGCACGACGTCGTCCGGGCTCAGCTGCTCGGCGATGGTCGTGAATCCACGCATGTCTGCAAACAGCACGGTGCCGGAGACGCGCGCATGACCGGCACGCGAATCGCGCGAACGCGCGGTGCAGCGGCAGGTCCCGAGCTGGTGGAGTTCTATGAGGTTGCCCGCGGGATCGGTCAGGAACAGCTGCTGCGATTCCGGCCCGGTTCCGCCCGGCATTGTGCGATAGCGGATACCCAGCCGGTCGAGCTCGCACCTCGCCTCGGCGATGCTCGCGACCGCGAGCGCCACATGCGGCGCAGTCGGATCGATTCCGGAACCAGGATCGGCCGTCATGCCGGTTAATCCGATCAGGTGGATCTGGGCCGCGGATCCGGCATTGAGCTGGTTACCCGGCTGGCCGGGCGGGGCGGAGGGGCCGTCGTCGGCGCCGAGACCCAGCACCTCCGTATAGAAGCGCCGCGTTTCCGCCGCCGCCATCCGCGACGGCGGCACCCTCACGGCGTGGTGATGCAGTTCGACGACCTTCAGGCTCATTGATTGAAGATCTCGACCGTCAGGTCCACCGAACGCTCATCGCCCGGCGCAAGACCCCCGACACCGATCACCTTGCGCGCGAGCTCGGTGCCTTTCGCATCGCGGATCACGACGACGACGGAATACTCCCCCGGCCCATCCGCCGCCTGTCGCGAAAACTGGCCCGACACCTTGAGCGCGACCTCGCCGGCCGGCTCCGGTTCCCCGCTGCTGCGCCGCTCGAAACGCAGGTGATGCTTGCACGCGGGACAGACAGCGGAGCTCTCCAGGATCGTGGCCCTGCAGTGCGGACACGAACGAGTCTTGCCGACTGTTGTCGCGCGTCGGTTCATGAGGTTCTCGCGGATCAGTTCCGCGCCGTCGTTTTTGGCATGCCCGTCTCGCTCCAGCCGAACTCCGCCCGGCCGCGCATGCGCGCACCGCCCGCGACCGACAGCGAGCCCGCGTTGACGTCACCATTCAGGACGCCGGTCTGGTGCAGCTCGACTTTCTGGGCACTCTCGATGTTGCCTTCGATCTCACCAGCGACGACCACCGATGCCGCGCGCACCGAACCCGCGAGATGCGCGCCGGCCTCGACGGTCAGCGAGCCATCCACGTGCACGTCGCCCTTGAAGCGTCCCGAAATGCGCACGTGCCCTGAGCCTTCGATCTTGCCTTCGAAAGTCAGGCCCGCCGCGATGATCGATTCCTTCAGCTCCTTGCGCGCGGTGCCAGCCTGGGACGTCGCATTCGGCAGGGGTTCAGGGCGAGGGCGGATAGCCGGCGCCTGGCCGCCTGCTGCCGAGTCAGCCTGCATGGGGTCTTTTGCAACGATGTCTTTCCAGATCGCCATGACATGTTCTCCGGGGTGAGGGAACGACAAGAGTAGCCAGTTGGGAGCCATCGAGCGAGCGCGACGATGCCCCTTGGGCCTGCCGGCTGTCGCAACCTGGCGACAGTCGGTGCCTAGTACAGCCCCGGCAGGTAGGCCTGGGCCGGGGTCGGCGTCCTCAGCATCGGAATTCGGGCGGGCAGCCGCGTTAGCTGGGGCCCCGGGGCCAAGGCGCTGATGATCTGGCCGCAGGCACCCGTGCCGAGCCAGTTGAGGGCCTCGGCAGTCGAATCCTCGAGCGGATCACCGGGGGTCCTGGAATAGTCGTCGGTCGCCGCGCAGGCAAAGGCCAGCGTGGAGGCAAGGCCGTCGAAGTAGTCCCCCTCATCATTGGCATTGGTCACCTTGAAGGCGATCAGCCGCAGGCGCAGATCGCAGCCATTCATGTCGAATGCCGACTGGCCGACAGGCTTGCCGAATGTGTCCTCGCCGACAATCGCAACTTCGACCCAGGGTTTCATCGAATTGATCACGAGCTCGCTTGCCGAGGCTGTGCCAGCGGTCGTGATGAAGGCGATCCTGACCGGCGCGACCGATTGGGGCTGCGCAATGAATCGGCGAACCGAATCGTTCGAGGCCTTGGCGGCATTGAACCGCATGTTCGAGAAGACGTCCGCCGCATTGCGATTCGCGCCATTCAGGTCGCCGATGAATTCGGCGACGCTCACAAGACCGCCGCCATTGCTGCGGAAATCCACGATGATGTTCTGGATACCCTGCGCGCGGAATTGCGCGAACGCATTGCGCAGTGGCGTAGTAGCAGTCGAGATGAATGTGCGCAGGTGGATGTACCCGACCTGCACCGAAGAATTCGACGGCAGTGCAAGGATAGCCGTCCCGCCCGCGGTTGGCACCGGAAGGATAGTCACCAGGCGCTTGCTCAGCGTGATTTCGACTTGCTGGCCGTTCAGGCGCAGGAAACGCAGGCCGCGCTGTATCCCTGCGGTTGCTGGCCCGAAGGCCTGCTCGAGATTCGGATCCGTTGCCAGGATGGTTGCCATCGACACGAAACCTGTCCCGGAATCCACGGCCGTGATCTCAACGCCGCGCGTGAGGCCGCCATCCGCAGCCGGACTCGCCTCGAAGACGTCAGGCAGGAACAACCGGTTGCCCTGAATGCTGGTCCTGAAACCGAAGCCGATGAATTGTCCTTCCTGGAAAAAGGAGCTGTCGGCCTGCGGCGTCGTCAGGAAGCTGAAGAACCGGTCCTTGCCCTGGGCGCGCGCAGTCGCGGTCAGCGCATCGAGCAGGTCCTGGGCCGTGGCGTAGTCGCCGATGCTGACCGACGCCGGCAGGAGATTCTGGAACAGGTACCACTCGCGGGCCGCGTCCAGGACGAACTGCTTCTGATTGGTCACCGAGCACGCGCCGCCACTGGCAATGCCGCCGCCACCGCCGCCACCGCAGGCGGCAAGCGCCGCAGTCACGAGAGCGGCGGCCGCGGTCAGCAGTGGCTGGCGAAAGCGGTCAAGCATCGGGCCTCCAGGGTCGAGGCGCTTCGCATTGCAGGGCTCAGGCGAGCTGGGCCCCGAGCAGTTGCAGGCGGCGGTGCTGCATGCGCAGCTGATAGACGATCGCGCGGGTCTCAATCCTGAAGCTGGCCTCTTCCCAGCGATGGACGATCTGCTCACGCGTCCTGGTGTACCAGGCATCGGTCAGCCGGGACCACTCCCCCAGCGTCTTTGAGAACAGCTCGTATTCGCGCGTGAATCGCGACCGCAACTGCTCGACATCGACATGGGCCAGCGAGCGCTTGCGGCGTTCCAGGCTTGCCTCGACGCGACGGAACTGCATCGCGAGGCGCGCACGCTGGATCGCGACGTCGGGTGTGCGCTTGAGCCGGCGCGTCACCCCGATCCATGAAAGCGACGAGATGATCCACTTGCTCGGATCCCAGTGCCACCAGCGGATTCCGTTGCGGTAGTCGTGGGAGAACTGGTGGTGGAAATTGTGGTAACCCTCGCCATAAGTGAGAAACGCGAGCCAGCCGTTGTCGCGCGCGCTGTTCTCATCGGTGTACGGCTGGCGCCCGAACGCATGGGCGACCGAGTTGATCAGGAACGTAAAGTGGTGGCTGACGACCAGGCGCAGCACGCCCGCCAGCAGGAACACGCCCCACAGGTCGCCGTGCAGCCAGCCAAGCGCCAGCGGCACCAGCACATTCAGGCCGATCGCCAGCACGTAGTAATAGCGGTGCTGGAATGCGACCAATGGGTCTTTCTGCAGGTCGCGGACGTTGTCGAAATTGGTTTCGCCGCTGGGGTAGCGCCGCAGCATCCAGCCGATATGCGAGAACCAAAGGCCGCGGCCGGCTGAGTAGGGGTCGCGGTCGTTGTCATCGACATACTGATGATGATTACGGTGACCGGAAGCCCAAACCAGCACGCTGTTCTGCAGCGCCATTGCGCCCAGGATCATGTAGATGAAGCGAAGCGACCAATGCGCGTCGTAGGTCCGGTGCGACCAGAGGCGGTGATAGCCGCCGGTGATTGCGAGCCCGTTGGCATAAACCAGTACGGCGAACCAGACCCAGGCAGCGGTGCTGTAGCCGAATGTGAATCCGTACCAGGGCACGAGCGTGAGCGCAGCGCCGAGCGTCAGCGCAAACATCAGGACATTGGCCCAGAGAAGGCGTGGACGTCTGGTGGTTTTGGTCTCGTTCATGATCTAGGAACCGCTGGCAGAGGGCAGAACCCCCATTCTGGACCAATGGGGTGGCCCAGGGAACCCTGAACCGATAACGACTTCACTTTTTGGCGCCAAAAAGGGACTCGAGAGCTGTTTTCGCCTGGTCGCCGGCCCCATCCCGGGGCTGGAATCGACCACCGACCGCCTGGAAATAGCCGCAGAAATTGGCCCTGGTCTTGTCCTGCACTTCGTCTGCAATCGGTTCGGCACAGCTTTTTGCCTTGCCGGTGTCGTAGAACCGGCACATGCGGCAGGCGTGCAACTGCGCCCGGCATGAACGGCACTCGTCGGTCCGGCACAGCGGCAGGCTGAGATCGGCAAGCGATGCGCCGCACTTCCAGCAAGCGAGCGGCGCGGCGCTCATCTACTTCACTCTCGTCACCCGCGCGGTCCGCTTGTGGGGACTGATCATCATGAATGACCCGAGCACTGCGGGCTCGATCTTGACCTGCTCACCGACATTGAGTCGGAAAAACGCATCCGGCCTGTTCTGCGCCCAGACCTGGTCATTATCGAGCGTGATCACCAGCGCGCCGTCCGCACGACTGGATATTCCGGTCACCGTGGCCTCGAGTTTTCCCAGGACGCGAGTCTCTTCCTTCGCACGATCCTGCTCTTCGCGAGCGAGCACGCCGCGATACCCGAATTGTTCCTCGGCACTCCGGGGCGCAGCAGGTGCCGCTGCGGCCACTGATGACTGCTGACCCTGCATTCCGACCTCGCGGTCATAACAGGCGAGGCGTAGCGCATCGTCCTTCTCCGCCTTGCAGGTGGCGAGAGCAGCGGAGAGGTCCCCGGCGGCGCCTGCCGGTACCACGCCAGCCAGCAGCCCGGTCAGAACCGAAAGTCGGATCCAATTGGCACTCATCGATTACCTCCATCCAGGCAGCCTCTGCCGCATTCTCAGATTTCCCAGTCCGGCTTCTTGCCGCTGTTGGTGTCGATCGCCTCGAACAACGAGGTGATCAGCGTACGCTCCTCATCGGTCAACTCGGGACGCCAGACGTCGAACAGCAGTATGACCCGGGTCCGGTCGCTGTCGTTCCACGCTTCATGTTCTATCGTGTCGTCGAAAGCCCAGGCCTTGCCCTCGGCCCATTCGCGCAGATCATTGCCGACCCGGAACATGCATTTCCCGGGCACGATGAGGGGAAGATGGCAGATCAGTCGCGTGTTGATGAGTCCGTTGTGAGGCGGGATCTTCGCGCCCGGCTGCAACAGCGAGAACAGGATCGACGGCGAGCGCCAGGGTACGCGCGCCAGCGGTGCATTGCGGAGTGCGTTCAGGGTGTTCGGACAGCGAGCGGCATTCTCCGGCACCGGTTCGCCATTCTTCCAAAGATAGAAGGCGCTCCAGGCCGGGTTGTTCAGCATGCCCATCTGGTCCTTGTACGGGCGATTCGGCTTGCCCTCGACATACGGCGCGAATGCACCGGGCAGCTTCATGACTTCGAGCAGCTCGTTGCGGATGTCATCCGTCGCAGCTTCCACATCGTCCAGCCAGGGAAATGCGGCGCGCTCGTAGAACTGGATTTGCGGCAAAGCCGGGAAGTAGTAGACGCGCGGCTGCTGGACAAAGATCTGCTTCTTGCCGAGCACGATGTCGAGCGACTGCGCGAAGCGCGCACTGGAGCGCGTCTCGTCGAATCCCTTGGCGGCCAGGTTCCGGATCAGCCAGTCCTTGTACTCCTCGGCATATTGCTCGCACATCCGCTGCGCCCGGCGCAGTTCCTGTGCAATGTCCGCAGGAAGCCTGGCTGCAGGCGGCACTGCCCTGATCGCCATCTGGTAGAACGAAGCGGCGGAACGGGTGTCGCCTGCCGCCGCATGGCAGTCGGCGCGAAGTATCAGTGCCGGGACATTGCGCGGCTCGGCCGCCAGCAGGCGATCCAGCGCAGCAACCTGGCCCGCTGCGTCGGCGAGCGCCTTGCAGGCCCGCGCGAGCCCCAGCATCACGGTGGCGTCGGCGCGACCGCCCTCGGCGGCGAGCAGGAAGTACTCGCGGGCCTTGTGCGCATCACCCTTGTGCAGGGCCTCGGCGCCCACAGTTGCGTACTCGGCGGCGTTGGTCATGATGGACTCAGGATATGAATTATGCGGGCCGATTCCCAGACCGGCAAAAGCCTTGCGGCGTCGCCTGACTGGGCCTTAGTCTAGCCGCCGCCATGAACGACGTTGTGGGCATGAACAAGGCCGCCATGCGGGCCATGGCGGCGGGCGACATGAAGGGCGCCCAGGCGATGCTCCTGGAGGCGCTTGCCCGCGACCAGGCCAATATCAGCCTGTGGCTCAATCTTTCCATCGCCCGGCGCGAGCTCGCTGACCTCGACGGCGCCTTCGCGGCCTTGCGCGAAGTGTTGAAGCTCGACAGCCGGAACTTCCATGCGCTGCTGATGCATGCCGCTCTGCTGGACCGGCTGGGACAGACAGTACCTGCAGCCGCCGCCTATGGCATAGCGCTCGTCCAGGCGCCGCCAGACCAGTACTTCGATGCGCCGACCCGCAAGGCGGTGGAACGTGCGCGTTCCGTGCACGGCAAGTACATCGGCGAGCTCGGCAATTTCATCCGTGACCGGGCGGCGGGTAGCAGCGATCAATGCACGCCGGTTGAGCGTCGCCGCATCCAGGCGTTCATCGGCACCACATTGCGGACACGCAAGCGCTACCAGCAGGAGCCCATGGAGTATTACTACCCGGGCCTGCCGTCGATCGAGTTTTACGAGCGCGGGGAATTCCCGTGGCTGGCCGATTTCGAGACGACGACCGGATCGATCCAGCAGGAGCTCGCCAGGGTCCTGGTCGAAGACGAAGCGGGTTTCGGCCCCTACATCAATTATGAGGATCACATGCCGCTCGACCAGTGGCGTGAACTGAACAAGTCTCCGCGCTGGAGCGCCTTCCATTTCTACAAGCTGGGCAAGCTGGACGAGGAGCGCCGCAACCGCGCGCCGGCAACGGTGCAAGCAGTGCGTCGCCTGCCGCAGGCGGAAGTGGACCTGCGTTCGCCCACGGCGATGTTCTCGGTGCTGCAGCCGAAAACGCGCATCCCGCCGCACACCGGGGTCGCCAATTTCCGCCTCGTCGTACATCTGCCGCTGGTGCTGCCGGAGGGCTGCGGTTTTCGCGTGGGCGGTGAAGAGCGGGCATGGCGTCTGGGCGAGGCCTGGGTCTTCGACGACACGATCGAGCACGAAGCCTGGAACGACAGCGACCAGACGCGGATCATCCTGATCTGCGACATCTGGAGCCCGAGGTTGTCCGGCGAGGAACGCGCCGCCATCCGCGCGGTCATTTCTGCCACCGACGCCTTCAACGGCACTGTGCCTTCCGCTCATATATAGTTTGCGCCAGCAATGTTCCTGAAGATCAAGAGCCTGCTGACGGCCCCGGAAATCGAGCGACTTGTGGCGCTCAGCCGCGAGCTGCACTTCGTCGACGGCAAGGTCTCCAACCCCGCAAATACGAGCAAGGAGAATCTGCAGGCCGATCCTGCCGACCCCAAGTATGGGGAGTCGGTCCAGATCGTCGCCAACGCATTCCTGAGATCGCGCGAATTCGCGAGTTTCGCGATGCCCAAGCGCATCGCGCCACCCCTCTTGTGCCGCTACGAACCCGGCATGAAATATGGCGCCCATGCGGACGCCGCAATCATTCAGCTGCCCAGTTCGCGCATACGCTCCGACCTGTCATGCACGGTTTTCATCGGCGACCCCGGCACTTATGAAGGCGGCGAACTGGCGATCGGTGTCGGCAACCAGACCATTGCGTTCAAGGGAGCGCCCGGCGAGGCAATTGTCTATCCGTCAACGACGCTTCACGAGGTCGTGCCGGTACGCTCAGGCCAGCGCCTGGTATCGATCACATTCATCGAGAGCCTGATCGTCGACCAGCACCAGCGGCAGCAGGTCTTCGAACTCAATGAGATCGCCGCGCTCGAAGGCGGCAACATGAACTGGGAAAGCCGTGTCCGGCTCGACGTGGTTCGCCAGAACCTGATGAGGATGTGGTCGTCGACCTAGTCCGCCAGCAAACGGCGTACCGGCTCCAGTTGACGTTCGTAATTCCTCCAGCGGCCCGATGACTTCCGGTACACGGATTCGCGGACCTGCCAGACGCTTGCGGTCCGAACGCGATTCGGCAGCCGCTGGAACTCCAGGCAATCTTCGTGCCACGGAAGTTCGAGGAATGCCAGGAGCGCCTGGGTCACCGGCCGCCGGTCGGCAACATAGTCGTCGTAGACCGCGTCAAAAATGCTGGCGCCAAACAGCCGCTTCCAGTGACTCATCAGCCGCAGGTACTGTGCGTAATGGTGCGCAATGCGCGCCAGGTCGTTCGCATAGCCGATCTGGCCGTCCAGTTGCTGGAAGTAGATCGAGAGGCAGGTATCGAGCGGATTGCGCACCGTATTGACGAATCGTGCATTAGGGAACAGGGCCTTCAGAAGGCCCAGCCAGGCGAATGCGTCCGGGCGCTTGTTCGTAATCAGTGTGCCCGCCGGAAATGTCCTGTCGATGTATTCGATGTAACCGGCGCCCAGCTTGCGCCAGCCATCGGCGGATAATGCCGCGACGGCCGCGGGAAATGACGTTCCTGACAGCGCAAACGCCCGGCCAAAATGATCGATCTCGCCGCCGGCGGTAACCTGCGGATGAGCAGCGAGTACCTGCTCGAACAGCGTCGAGCCGGAACGAAACATGCCGGTGATGAAGACCAGCGGCCGGTCGGACACCGGCTCCCGGGCGGCGAGCCACTCCGGCGAGAAAACATTCAGGATTTCTTCGACCCGATTCTCCTCGGCCTTGCTGTCATAGGGCAGGAGGCGGGCGGCGCTGGCGCGGTTTCCGATCTCGTACTGGGCGAAAGCCTCGTCATGGCGGCCGCAATCGTCGAGTGTCTTGGCAAGGGCAAAGTGCAGGCTCTCGCGGGTGAGGGCGTCTACCTGCAAGCGTCGCAGCGCCCGGCGGAGTTTCCTGATGATCGCGTCGCCGGGGTCGGTGATCGTTTGCGCGTACGCGATGTGGATGAGCGCGTTGTAGTAGGCCGGGTTCAGCTCGAGGATGCTTGCGAACAATGTCAGCGCCTGCTCCCTGTCGCCGAATTCCTCGTGCAACAGGGCCAGGTTGTACATGGCCGGGATGTAGTCTGGAGCCAGCGTGAGCGAGCGTTCCAGGTGCGCCCGGGCATCCTCGTCGCGCCGCAGCTCGGTGAAGATCACACCCATGTTGGAAAGAACTTCCTCGGGCTGGTCGATCCCCAGATCGAGCGCTTTCTGATGTTCAGCCAGCGCTTCTTCGAGTCGCCCGCCGCGCCTCAGGAAACAGGCGAAATTGAATCGCGCCACCGCGAGCTCCGGCTGGCTTTCGATAATCTGCCGGTAACGGAGCTCGGCGTCGGCGTGCTTGCCCTGCTGCTCCAGCAGGGCCGCGACCTGCAGCTTATCCTGCATGGCGCTCAAGCCAGGCCATGCCCTTCCTGATCTCGGCAGCATTGTCCCGGCGCGATTCGAGCAGCAGCAGGCTGCGGTCCTCAGGCGAATAGGACCGATCCGGCGCCTTCGAATAGCGCGAGAGGACCGGGCTCGCGCCGACCCCCGCGAGATACCGCGCATCCCGCTCCAGGCCGAAGAGCGCCAGTATTCGATCCATGTGGTCAGTCACGGCTCCGAGGAAACTGTCGAAGTCTATTGCCAGTACCCGCTCCGGGAAGCGGCGAATTGCATCCTGTTGCGAGGCGGTCTCGACGAGCCAGCCGAGCGCCGCCAGTTCGCCGGGTGACAACTGGTGCAACGGGCTTTGCGCGGCGGCAGAGCGCGCCCGAAGCCGCCTCATGCGGCCGGGGCCGTGCCCGCGCAGGTCCTCCGCCGAGTTCTGTCCGGCGAGCAATGTCGCGAGGTAGGGTTCGGCCTCCAGGTTCAGGCAGATTGCCCGCGACTGCGGCCGCGCCTCCAGGAGCGGCATGGCCATTCGTCCGGCGCTGCTGGTCGCCTTGACGACGACGGCGCGGGTCCAGTCGTAGCCGCGGGCCCACAGCCTAAGCGTCATGTCGAGCGTGGCCCCGAACTCGGCCTGGCTCAGGAGCGACTCCGGCTGTGACATTACGTCATGGGCGTCCGCCAGGCTCCTGAGCGGCAGCGGCTCGCGCAGGGGCAGCACCTTGCCGGTCTCGTCGAGCAGGCGGCTCAGCAATGTCGAGCCGACGTGCCCGGTGTGGAAGATGAAATGCAGCGGGCGCGGGTCGGTGACCCGGCCGGCCGCCTCGGCCACGCGCGCGATGGGCAGCCAGGCACCCCGCGTGGATGGCGCAAGTATCCGGTCGTCCAGAAAGCTCGCCGATCGGTAGCTGGCCGCATCGAACCCGATGACCAGCATCAGGCCGCGTATGAGATCGAGCTTCTGCGGATAGGCATCCGGCGAGACCGGCAAGCGTGCCAACAGTTCGTTGCCGATCGGATTCCCGTCCTTGCCGGTCATGATCCGCCGGCGCCCTGGGCCGACACGGCCCGATCGCGAACCCACTGCGAGAGCAGCCATTTCACGCCACTGGCGGGCGGCAACCCCGCGTGGACCGCGCTGTAGTCGGGCGCACCTGATTCATCGACATTCGCAAACAGCATGGCGTCGCCAGCCCTGCCCTTGTGCCGCAGGCCGATCCGGGGAAACTCGGTCTCACCGCCCCCGAAGTCGTCGTTGAGATAAACGAGGAATGTCATCACGCGCTGCCCGTGCTGCCTGACTTCCTCAGCCAGCGCAGGGGTATTCAGTTCCAGGAAATCGGCATGCAGCGAAAATTGCTGGCCGGGTTCATAGTGCAGCAGCTTCGTCACCTCAAAAAATTCCACTGCCACGCCGATTGCCGCGGCAATGCGATCGCGTATCAGGCTGAGCACAAGATCGGCATTGACCACGGTGAAATCCGCCTCGCTGTTGGTACGCGTGTCGGCCGTGGAATGACCGGTAGCGTCCTTTCGATAGACCATCGCCCGCTTGAGGTTGTGCCTGCCGCATTCAACAAGCCACTGGCATTCCGCGGGCGCAGCGAATCCGTCGATCACGCTGATTTTCGGCGCCCTGGAAACGACCCGGGCAGGCGCAGTGCTGGTCCAGTCCGCCAGATCGACATGCTGGCGCAGTGCTCGCCAGTCCGTGCCCTTGTCCCGCGCCAGAAACTGAAGCTCGCGCTGCGATGGCGCCCAGCCGAGTTCCGCCGCGCGCTGCAGGTGATCGAGTGCATCGTCCAGGTTTCGTGGCCGCAGCACGCCCCAGCCGGCGAACAGCGCGAGCTGTGCGGTCGCCTCTCCGCTGCCGAGCCTGGCGGCCTCGCCAAGGCAACTGACAGCCTCCTGCGGCGCCTGCCTGACGCCTGCGCCTATCAAGAGCCGCTTGCCGAGCGCCGTCAGCGCGCCGGGATCGCCGGCCCGCGCGCGGGTTCGCAGCGCACTGATTTCGCTCGCAGTCATGCTGATTTTCCGCCTGCCGGCCACTATAGCGGAGCCCACGGGGGAACCAAAAAAAAGCGGCGGTCCCGAAGGACCGCCGCCAGGTTTCGAACTTATGAATCGATCTTAGAAGTTGACTGTCGCCCGCAGGAAGACGTAACGACCGAGGGCGTCGTAGGTCTGCGGGTAAGTGTTGCCATTGCCCGTGGTACCGACGGCGGAACTCAGAGTCGGGTTGTCATCCAGGACATTGTTGATGCCCAGGACAACATTCGCCTTCTCGGTGACCGCCCAGCTGGCCGACAGGTCGTAGTAGCTCTCCGCCGGGATATTCCGGTCGATGTTGGCGGCAGGCACGAGACCTTCGACGCTGCTGTAGTAGCGCCAGCCCAGTGACACATCCACATCCCACGGCGTGACCCAGGTGGCACGCGCCATGTGACGCCACTCATTGGTCGGCGTACCGCAGACCGATGAGAAGAAGCCCACGCAGTCATACGGTGAGATGCCCGGGCCCGGTTCGGTGATCAGCTTGTCGAAGTACGTGCCGACGAGGCTGAAGTTCATGCTGCCGAAGCGGCCGATTTCCAACCCGCTGTAGCCGATGTTGACGTCAATACCTTCCGCCTCCAGCGAACCGATATTGATGTTGGTATCGACCACATTGCCCACGTTAATCCACAACGATCCGTTGCCCGGATTGCGCATGATGCGCGAGCAGGCAGCCGCATCGCCATTGTCGTAGCACGCATCCAGCGTGTTCTCCGCACCGAAGGTCGAGATGGTCTTGTCGATCTTGATGTTGAACCAGTCGATCGACATGTTGAGTCCCGGGGCGAACCGCGGGGTCAGGATGATGCCGAACGAGATGGTGTCTGATTCCTCAGGAGCGAGGTTCAGGTTGCCGCCCTGCAGGAACTGGTACTGGCCAGCCGGGCTGTCCAGGCCATTCCGCTCGGCAGCGTCGTTCACGCCGTCAAAGAACGCCGCGGGAACTCCTGTCGCAATGCACTCTGCCGCAGTTGCATTCGGGTTCGGATCATCCGTACCGCAAGGATCGCCGGTCATGTCGAACAGGTTGAATCCCTGCGCGGTGAACAACTCGACGATATTCGCGGAACGTACCGCACGCTGGTAGCTGGCACGGAACCGAATGTCGGAAACCGGCGCCCACTCGAGGCCGGCCTTGTACGTGTCGGTCTGTACGCCATCGCCGTAGTCGGAATACCGGTAAGCGGTATCGAACGACAGGCTCTCGGCCCCGGCCACGTCCTGGGCGATCGGCACCCTGGCTTCCATGAACAGTTCATTGACCTTGGTCGAACCCGTGATGCCGATGGTGGCGCCGCCTGAGCCGGAAAGCTGTGCCGCCTCCTGCAGTGCATCGACTTCGTTCCGCAGGAAGTCGCGCCGGTACTCGGTGCCGAACACCACCTGCACACCGTCGCTGGCCCACGGCGTCTTCCAGCCGTAGTTGCCCAGGTCGCCGGTGACGGTGCCGTTGTAGATTTCCTGTGACAGCGTCCCGACCTGAATGCCCTGCGCCTGCAGGTAATCCAGCTGGGCCTGGTCTACGCCGCCCGGTACCCAGGGATTCCAGGGCACGCAGCCCAGATCCGAGCCATCCACCACGGAGCGGCAGGTCGGCACGCCGCCGACGTCGACGACATCGTTGGCCTTCTTGATGCGGTCGATCACGAAATAGTTCGCCGTCACCGTCCTGCCCCGGCTGGTCGAGTACTGCGTGGAGACGTCGTAGTCCCAGGCTTCGTTGATGGCGCCGCGCAGGCCCACCACGCCGCGGAACCCTTCGTTGCCGAACTGTTGCTGGCGGCCACCGCCTTCAACGTTACGGCGAAGGATGTACAGCGAATTGATAGCGCCAGCGGCGACCCGTGCCGGGTCGCAACCGAGCGCAAGCAGGGAGCCCGAGGGCAGCAGCGGGTTATCGCAATTGAACGTCGCGGTGTCGCCGAAGTTGCCGCCCGGAGCAATCTGCGCGATCGACTCGTAGTCGCTGAACGCCAGCGAGGCGTAGACATCGGCATGTTCGCCGAATTCATAATGACCGAGTGCGCCCATGTCATAGCGGCGCTCCGGACGCTGGAAATGGTTCAGCGGGCCGAAGTTGTACTGGTCGGTCCCGGCATTGAACGCCCGCATCGTGGTCGCGGTGTCAATCGTCAGGTTGATGGCGGGACCCATATCCGGATCCGGAAGCGGACCGGCACCATCCGGATCTGGAAGCGGACCATTATAGGTCGGCGCTCCGAAGGTCGTGAACCGACCGCCGGCGCTCGTGGAAGAACCACCGCAGGAGAAGGACGTTGTCGGGTTGGCATTCAGCGAGCATGCCGAGTAATCGCGCTCGGACTGCAGGATCGCGTCGCTGTCGAAAACGCTGGCATAGGCCGTGATGTTGCCGCGGCCATCGCCGCTGTTGACGCCCATCATGACGCCGATCTGCTTGCCTTCACCGTCGGTGACGGTATTCTTTGGCAATGCAAACTGCGCCGGGTTCGTCGCAGCGCGACCCGCAATGACGTCGCGCAGCTTGTCCACGCCTGGGCCCGAGTAGTCATTCTCGTGCCAGTAGAAGTTGTACTGACTCGTGACCTCAACGCCCTCGAAGTCCTTCTTCATGATGAAGTTGACAACGCCGGCAACCGCGTCGGAGCCGTAGACCGCGGATGCGCCGCCGGTCAGGACTTCAACCCGCTCGACCATCTGGGTCGGGATCGAGTTGATGTTCGCAGCCGAGTTGTTGGTGCTGCCATACGGCATGCGCCGGCCGTCGATCAGCACCAGTGTGCGTGGCGAACCGAGGCCGCGCAGGTTCAGTGTTGCCGTGCCGTCAGCGCCGTTCGCCCTGGTGACGTTCTGCGCAGCAAATGCCTGCGGCAGCTGGTTGACCAGGTCTTCAATGCGATTGACGCCCTGGGTCACGACGTCGGCCGCCGTGATCTGCGTCACAGGTGTCGAGGATTGAAGATTCGCGGATTTGATGCGCGAACCTGTTACGACGATCTCACCCATGTTGGTCTGCGCAAGCGCAGGTGCCGCAACGCCAGCAGTCGTCAGTGCGCTCATGATGAGTGCGCGGCGAACCGCTGTAGCTACGCGATTATTGCGTTCCATTGTCTACTTCCTCCCGCGAACGGTTTGCCGTTCTTCCCGAACGTTGATATGTGAACTGCAGTACACAAACTCAGAAGTGGCGAACTGCACACATGCCCCTGGCCACTTTTGGATGCCGCATCATAACAACATTTGTTGCTTATGCAAGTCAGTGTGGCAAATGAGCAACAGCACTGCGGCTGGATGACGCTTTCAAATCACCGTGAGTAATCTGGCGTGCCTCGCCGGCAACGAGCGGAAATCATATGCCGAAAAAACAATGGCAAACTGATGTTGTGTTTTCGCGACACGGCGTCACCGGCGGCGCAGGGTGTCGGCGTCAGCAGATGTTTTCGAGGCTGTCAGTATGGGAGCGCGATACAGGTCGCCTGGCCCGCCGGCAGCGGTCGCCAGACACGTGGATCCGGGTCTGCCGGAGGCTGCCGTTGGAAATGTCAGGGGTGGTGTGGGCGGGTATTCCCGATTGGTACTGGGGCGTCTGCAAGGCACCAAGGCTGAATTTGTGGCGAAGATCCCTCGCCACTGCCCCACCATGGTTAGTGTTACAGTGCTATGTTCTCTTTAGAACCCACTTCCGGTCTACTCAAGCCACCAGCTCGGGCTAAGTACCTGTTTTCTGCCCGCTGAAGGCCGGATGCCGAACACGGTCGCCGGCGGTCAGGCCGATTTTTGCAGCCGTGCCGGCGATGAGCTCGAGCACGCCCGCGACGGGCGCAGCGGACTCGATGGGCCTGAGGGAGAGGGGTTCGGTGTTTCGGGCGATATTGACCACGATGCCCTGCGAGTTGATGAACACGATGTCGAGCGACAGGTAGGTGTTCTTCATCCAGAAAGCCGCAAAATGTGGCCGCTCGAACAGGAACAACATGCCGTGGTCCGCGGGCAGAGCCTTCACGAACATGAGCCCCCGTTCCCGGCTCTGGTCGTCATCGGCGATCCAGACCTTGAAGTCGTGCCGGCCGGCGGCAGTGATGACCTGGATATCGGCCCGCGGCAAGCCGGCGAATGGCGCCGGCGCGCGCCGGCCGATGGCGTCGGCCGAACCGGCGCACAGCGCGGCAAGGGCGAGCAGGGCGAGCAGTCTTTTCATGGTGAAGCCGCCGTGCCTGGCGCCGCAGCTTCATCCTCGCTGTAGCTCACGAGTCCCGAGAAGTCGAATCGCGTCAGCAGTACGGAGCCGTCGCCGTCCAATGCGCGAGCGGGCACGGTGCAAAAACCGCGTGCCGTCACGCGGTAGCTCCGCGGCGGCAGCGATAAATCCATGAGTGCGGATTGTTCGACTTCGTCGAACACACAGCGACCGTCTCCCTGCGTGCCGTAGATGCGTTCACCATCTTCGTCCAGCAGCGTGACATTGACCGGAACTGCGCGCGCCGAGACGCCCATGCCGAGGCCGGGAGCGGCGAAAACGATGGCGAGTTCCCCGGCGCCCGGCAGCGGACCCGAAAATCGCAGCCGCAATCCGCGGCCATCGGGGCGCGGCATGCCAGTGCAGGCAAGCTCCGGCTCGCGCCATTCGACATCGGCATCGAGGCTTCCGCGCAGCCGCATGGACAGGAATCCGTCATTTCCCGGCAGGCAGCGCTCGGCAATCGGCTCTTTTTCGGCTTGCGGCAGCGCGACGGCGTCGGGGAGACCGAAAAGCAGAAACACGATCAGTCCCGGCATGAGTCGCGTGCAACCCCGCTCAGTCCGCGCCTCTCGGCGCGACCAGCAAGTGCTTGGCGAGCGTGCCGTGGGCGCGGCCGACGCCGCGCACGAGGTGCATCACCCCCGTCACCAGCAGGACGCCGGCGATGAATATCAAGGGCGCAAGCAGCGGCGACGGGCCGAAGTAAATGCCGTCGTCGATGGTGATGGCGCCTGAACCGAAGCCGGCATCCAGCAGAAGGCTTGCGATGGAGCCGACGACCAGTCCGAGGCCGACCGTAATGCCGGTGATCGCGATCGTGAAATACAGGATCCCCAGCGGCAGCATCAGCAGGAAGTAGAACATCGTCGTCCAGGTGCGCCGGTCCGTGAGCATCTCCTTGATGCGTTCGAAGATCGGCATGCCCTTGCTGGGATAAACCGGCCGCCGCGGCATGCGCTGGCCCAGAAGCCCCTCGACCAGCCGGCCCTCGGCGAGTGCGAGCACGCGCGTAAAACCGACGAACAGCAGGAACACAGGGATGCCAATGATCATCACCATCAGGCCGGCCGACAAGGACAGGCCGGTAACGGTGACGGTGAAGTAGAAGATGCCGCTCACGATTGCCAGCAGCATGTAAAAGAGCGCGGTCCAGGTGCGGGAATCGCCGTAGACGGCGAAAAACCGGCCGAACGCGGTTCGGGCGGCCTTGCGCGGGGGCGGCGCCAGCGCGGTGCGGACCTGTTTCTCGGTCGTGCGATAGGCCTCTGCGACTTCGTCGGGCGCGCCATACGTGCTCGCGATGAGTTCGAGCGTATCGCTCTCGCCGCGCTCGGGGTTCGCCGCGACTTCGGCACGCAGGTACTCCTCTGCGTCATAGAGTGCATCCTGCACCAATGCCGGATCTTCTCCCGCAAGTGCAGCGCGTAGCGCCTCAAGATATTGCTCGATCGAGCGTGGCGCGGACCGTTCGTTCATGACGATGCTCCCTTGGACTCCGTGAACTCATCGACAAAATCGCGTGTGGCATGCCAGATATCGCGCCACTCGGCCAGCGTCTTCCGGCCGCTGTCTGTGATGCGGTAGTAGCGGCGGGGCGGGCCAGAGTAAGACGGCACGATTCGGCTGGCCAGCAGGCCGTTGGCCGATAGCTGGCGCAGGACCGGGTAAAGGGCGCCCTGCTTCACCGGCGAACTGCCGTCCGCGAGATGTTGCAGGCGCTTGGCAATCTGGTAGCCGTAGAGATCTTCGTCGGCCTGGTCGAGCACGGCCAGCAGCACCAGGCCCACCAGGCCGGCGTTCAACTCGCGCTGAAACTTCAGCGAAAGCCGCTCCTGTTCAGAAGTGTCCTCCGCGCCAGTCTTCAAGGCGGTATCTTGCTCCACGAAGGCCTACCTATTTATCAGCATAGTGAAGCAGATAATACTACTAACTTAGTAATAGTCAACTCCTTGGGATTACCAGGATCGCATTCAGTGCTGCGATTGCCAGATGTCGGTCCGATAAGATCCGGGAATGAAAGCATTCATCGCGCTGATAATGGCGACAGGGCTTGCAGCCTGCGCCGGTATCGGCAGCAGGCTCGAGACGCCACATGTGTCCTTCGTGGGACTGAAGCCGCTGGAAGCAAATTTTTTCGAGCAGAAGCTCGAGGTCCGGCTTCGGGTGCAGAATCCGAACAATCGGGAACTGCCAGTCGACGGATTGAATGTTGACGTGGAGCTCGCGGGGGAATCATTTGCCCACGGCGTTTCGGCGCGCGAATTCACGGTGCCGGCAAATGGCGAGGCGGAGTTTGACATGATCGTGACCGCCAATGCGGCATCGGCACTGATCCGGATCCTGAGTGGTGATCGCCAGTCACGCGAAGCGATTCCCTACCGGCTGAAGGGCAAGTTGTCGACGCACCTCGGCTTCCTGCGTTCGATCCCGTTCGATGAAACCGGCACGCTGCCGATCGGCAGCCTCACGGACAAGAAGAGCCGCAAGACGGACTGAAATTTCAGCAAGATCCGGGTTGCCGCCGCGAGCCCCGCATCGCAATGTAGCGTTCCAGTGGCAGCAACCGGATCCGGGACGATGATGACCCAGGCAGCAACAACCGAAACAGCCGCGTACCGGCGCATGGAACGCGTCATCGCTCACATCGACCGCCATCATGAGCGCCAGCCGCGGCTTGACGAGTTGGCGCGTGTCGCCGGTCTCAGCGTTTTTCATTTTTCGCGGGAATTTCGCCGCTGGGCCGGCTTGTCACCGACCCGGTACCTGCGCACGGTCGCCCTGACGGTGGCGAAACGGGAACTCGACGAGCGCGGCTCGGTGCTGGCGGCCGCGTGGGCGGCCGGACTCTCGGGTGGCGGCCGCCTGCACGACCTGTTCGTCAGTTTCGACGCAGTAACCCCAGGCGAATACAAGGACGGGGGCGTGGGAGTCCGGCTGCGCCACGGCTACGCGACGTCGACATTCGGCCGCATTCACGCCGCGTTGTCCGTGCGCGGCCTCGTGCACCTTGCATTCGTGGACGGATCCGATAGCGCCGCGCTTGCACAACTGAAAGTGCGCTGGCCGCGCGCGACGCACGATCGCGACGATGCTGCAGTTGCCGCACTGGCTTCGCAGATCTTCGTCGAGCGGCGCGGGCGGGTGGTGTTGTCCGTGAGCGGCACCAATTTCCAGGTCAAGGTCTGGCAGGCCCTGCTGGAACTCGGCTCACGGGGGCCGACCAGCTACTCGGAACTTGCGCGCGCCATCGGGCGGCCTTCCGCGAGCCGCGCCGTGGGGCAGGCGGTCGGTGCGAATCCGATTGCATGGCTCATTCCCTGCCATCGCGTATTGCGAAGTGATGGCGGACTCGGCGGCTACCGTTGGGGAATCGAGCGCAAGCGGGCGATGCTTGCCTGGGAACACGCGACGAGCGCCGGCGCGCGCGCCTAGGGGGCGCAGCCGGGAATCAGAGGCTGCCTCGCCGCGGCGACGGCGCAGCAGGCTCTGCGTCCGTCTCATCCGCGCTTTCTGCCTCATCGGACGGCCGTGACTTGCGCGGCGAAACCATCATCGCCAGCATGCTTTCCTGCATCCGGTTCCACAGTTCCATGTTCTGGCGCGTCATTTCCGCCATCGCATTCATCGGCGGCGGCGTGCTGTTCAGCATCTGGGAGATCTGCTGCTGGACGCTTTCCTGCTGGCGCACGAAAGCCGAGACACTCTGTTCGAGGTAGCGCGCCATGAAATCCTGCATCGGACCACCGTAGTACCGGATGATCGACTCCAGCAACTGGGTCGTCAGGATGGGCTTTCCGAACTGCTCCTGTTCGGCGATGACCTGCAGCAGGATCAGCCTGGTGATGTCCTCGCCGCTCTTGTCCTCGACGACCCGGATCTTCTCGCCCTTGACGATCAGGTCCCGGATGTCTTCGAGGGTGACGTGCTTGCTGATCGACGCGTCGTAGAGCCGCCGGTTGGCGTACTTCTTGATCAGGCGTTCCTTGGTCATGACTTGAGTGTACCGGATCATGCCGCAGTGCGATAACGCACTGCGGCAAGATGCCCGGCCAGGGCCGGCACGGAAAAAAAAGGACGGCGACCCGAAGGCGCGCCGTCCCGAGGGGGGAGGGTCAGATTCCGATCAGGCGGCTTTCTTCGCCGTCTGGGCGGTCTCGGCAACTGTCTTTTCGAAGAGCTTGGTGATCTCGGCCTGGTGCTCGGTCGAGAGCTTGACCAGATCCTGCGAACGCTGGGTCGCCTTCTCGGCAAACTGCGTCGTCAGCTCGACTTGGCGGGCCGTCAGGTCATTGAAATCCTTGGCGGTCGTGGCGAGTTGCATCTGCTGCATCGAGAAATCGAGCATTTCACCGACGAAGGCAAGCTGCTGGCGCGCGATGCGCTCGAAACCCTGCAGGGTCAGCTCGTTGAACTTGGCGGCGGGTGCGAAGGCTTTCTTGCTGGCATCCACAAACGCGCTGAAATCGAAGGTTGGGTTCATCATTTCTGGCATCCTTGAGTGTCTGGGCTGTAACGGGATTGGCGTCATATTAGACCAATATTTATTGCAGTGCAACAAGGATTATGTCCGCCTCTGAAGAGATTCTCGAGGTGAACTATATATCTATATAAAACAATGTGTTATAGAAATATCATGGATCTATACCGGATTGATTTGTGGGGCTTTGATTGTGCGGCGCACTCACTCGCCAACCGCCTGGAAACGAGATGACGGACCCGCTGAGCGAAGCCCAGCAGGAATTCCTGCGCCAGGCCTTCGATGGCGGCGGCGAGGCGATTCGCAGGATCCGCGAATTCGGCGAGGATTATCTCGGCATCACCCGTGAACTCTGGAAACTCGTCGAATCGCAGGCGGCGTCGGGGCCCGGCGTTTCGTCGCAGGCATTCCGCGATAGCCTCGATCACCTTCGTGACGGGCTGAAGGAAAAATTCGAGCGCCTGCATGTGCCGATATTCGGCCCGTTGCAAGCGCAGCAGCAGGCGACCGAGCAGCTGATGGAGGCGACATTGCGCTGGCAGCGCGCGTCGTCGCGCCTGGGCGAACTCTTGTCGGCTGCGGCCACGGCCGCAGTCGAGAATCTCGTCGCGGCACTCGAGAACGCGCCGGCTACCGCGCTGCCGGTTACATCCCTGCGCCAGTTACACGACCTGTGGGTTGATTGCGGCGAGCGCGCGTATGGCGAAATTGCGCACAGCGATGAATTCGCAGCCGCCCAGGCCGAGCTGCTGTCTGCGATGGTCGAGATGCGATTCGAGCAGCGCCGCGTGATCGAGGAATGGGCGCGCGCATTCAATCTGCCGACCCGCGCCGAGATTGACGCAATTCACGGGCGGCTGCATGAGCTCGCCCGCGTGCTCCGCGAGGAACTTAAGCGATGAACCGGCTGGCAATCGATGCGGTGGAGGCTGCCGGCGAGATCGCGGATTTCTCGCGTCGAATGGCAGCGGGAGCGCACGCGCTCGCGACACTCGAGGCACCGGCTGAAGGCTGTTCGGACCGCGATGCGGTGCATCATGAGGATCGGGTCGTCCTTTATCGCTATCGCCCACTGGCGGCCAGCGCCGGCCTGCCGCCCCTGTTGATCTGCTACGCGCTGGTCAACCGGCCTTACATGATGGACCTGCAGCCGGAGCGCTCGCTGATCCGCGGCCTGCTGATGCGCGGCCTCGACGTGTACCTGGTCGACTGGGGATATCCCGGGCAGGCGGACCGCTTTCTCGAACTCGACGACTACGTCAATCGCTACCTGGGCAATTGCATTGCCCACATCCGCCAAACGATTGGCGTGCCGGCCGTCAACCTGCTGGGCGTATGCCAGGGCGGCACGCTGGCGCTGTGCCATGCGGCCCTGCATCCCGAGGCTGTCCGCAACCTCGTGACGATGGTGACCCCCGTGGATTTCCACACGCCGGAGAACCTGCTGTCGAAATGGGTTCGAGGCGTGGACGTCGACCGGATGGTGGAAGTATTCGGCAACATCCCCGGGGAACTGCTGAATGCCACATTCCTGTCGCTGATGCCGCTCAGGCTGACCAGCCAGAAGTACGCGGGCATCGCCGATATCGCCGATGATCCGGCCGCACTCGGGAATTTCCTGCGCATGGAAAAATGGATCTCTGACAGCCCGGATCAGGCCGGGGCCGCATTTGCGCAGTTCGTGCGGTGGTTCTTCCAGGAGAACCGGCTGGTGCTCGGCGGCCTCGTGCTAGGCGGGCGGCGCGTGGACCTGCGGCTGGTCGACTGCCCGGTCCTGAATATCCACGCCTCGCAGGACCATCTGGTGCCGCCGTCAGCGACGCTACCGTTGCGCGGTCTGGTCGGAAGCCGTGACTACACGGGCTTTGAATTCGACGGCGGGCACATCGGCATCTATGTGAGTGCGAGGGCACAGGAATTGCTGCCGCGGACGATCGCCGAATGGCTGGAAAAACGCTGACGCGCCAGTGCGCGGGGCATCGGTTAGCATCGATACAATGAGTACACCGCGTGAACAGGCCCTTGCGATGCTCCAGTCGTCGGTCGGCAAGGAAGTGCGCGTCAGCGACTGGCTGGAAGTCACGCAGCAGCGCGTCGACGCGTTCGCGGATGCGATCGATGACCACCAGTGGATCCACTGCGACCCGGCCCGCGCGGCGAAGGACTCGCCTTATGGCGGCACGATAGCGCACGGCTACATGACGCTTGCGCTTTACAACAAGCTGCGCGGGCTCATGATGGATGACCGTTCCACGCTGCCCGGCGTGCGCAATGTGATCAACTACGGCATCAACAAGCTGCGATTTCCGAGCGCCGTGCGGGTCGGTGCGCGAATGCGCGCAAGGGTGACACTCGAGGCCGTCGAGGAAGTCAGCGGCGGACTGCAGATCACCGAACACTACACGGCCGAGGTCGAGGGCAGCACCAAGCCTGCCTGCGTCGCCGAGGTCATCATGCGAATGTATTTCTGACGGACCACAGGATGCTGAACCAGTCCAGACGGCCCATCATCATCGCGATCGCGGTGATCGTGATTGCGGCGGCCGCCTATGCCTACGGCAGCCGCCGGCCGGAAGCTCCCGCTGCCGCGGCAAGCGGCGGCACCGCCGCGCCCGAGTCGGTCGCCGTGGTCACGGCGCCGGTCGTAGAGAAACCCATCGCGATCAGCATTGAGGCGCTCGGCACTGCCAATGCAAATGAAGCGATCGAGATCACCTCGAAGACGGGTAACAAGGTGCTCGAAGTGCGATTTGACGAGGGCCAGTGGGTGCGGCGCGGGCAGGTGCTAGTCGAACTGGACGGCGCGCGGGACCGGGCGGACCTGGCCGCGGCCGAGGCGGCGCTGGCCGAGAGCCGGGGCGCCTTCGTGCGCAGCCGCGATCTTTTTGCCCAGCAGGCGCTATCGCAGGCCCAGCTTGAGCAGATTGAGGCGACCCTGAAGGGAAACGAGGCGCGCGTCGCAGCGGCGGCGGCGCGCGTCGCGGACACAGTCATCCGCGCGCCATTCGACGGCAGGGTCGGATTACGGCGCGTCAGCGTCGGCGCGCTGGTGAACCCGGGCGCGATCATCACGACACTCGACGACACGCGCACGATGAAGCTTGACTTCGACGTGCCCGAATTGTTCCTCGCGATCCTCAAGCCCGGCCTCGCCGTCGCCGCGAAGAGCATTGCTTATTCGGGCGAGTCGTTCGACGGCGTCGTGGAGTCCGTTGATTCTCGCGTAGATCCGGTCACGCGCTCGATCAAGGTGCGTGCCCGTCTGCCAAATCAGAAAGGTTTGCTGCGGCCGGGCATGTTCCTGACAGTCATCGTCAGCCGCGAACCGCTGCCCGGACTGGTCGTGCCGGAGCAGGCTCTGGTGCCGGAGCGCGGCGAGGTCTATGTGTTTGTGGCTGCAGGTGGGCGCGCACTGCGCCGCGTCGTCACGGTCGGGCGGCGCAGCCCCGGCGAAGTCGAAGTACTGACTGGCGTTGCGGCGGGCGAGCGCATCGTCATTGAAGGCACGCAGAGGATTCGTGACGGCAGCGTCGTGCACGAACTCACGCCCGTGGCCGCCCCGGAATAGCCGGCCCGACCGATGAAACTCTCGGAATTCTCGATCAGGCGGCCGGTATTCGCGACGGTCATCAGCCTGCTGCTGGTAATTCTGGGCCTGGTTTCCCTGACCCGGCTCGCCGTCCGCGAATACCCGGAAGTGGACCCGGTGTTCGTGTCGATCACGACCAACTACCTCGGTGCGGGCGCCGCGATCGTCGAGAACAAGATCACGCAGGTGATCGAAGATCGCATCGCGGGCCTCGAGGGAATTGAAACGCTGCGTTCCAGTTCCCGCGACGGCCGCTCGGCGATCGATGTCGAGTTCAGCGCCGATCGAGACGTGGATGCGGCCGCAAACGACATCCGCGATCGCGTCGGGCGCGTGGTCGACGACCTGCCGGAGGAAGCCGATCCGCCCGAGATCCAGAAGGCCCAGTCCATCGGCGAGGCGGTGATGTACCTCAACCTGTCCAGCGACCGGATGTCGGTTCTGGAACTGACCGACTATGCCGAGCGGGTGCTGGTCGACCAGCTGTCCGCGACGCCCGGTGTCGCGCGCGTCAATATCGGCGGTGAGCGCCGGCAGGCAGTGCGGATCTGGATCGATCGCCAGGCGCTTGCCGCGCGGGCGCTGACAGTTGGCGACATCGAGGGCGCGCTGCGGCGCGAAAATGTCGAGTTGCCGGCCGGACGCCTTGAGTCCAGCGAGCGCGAGTTCACGTTGCGCACCGACACCGGCCTTTCGCGCATCGAGGATTTCCGCAAGCTGTCGATCGGGCGCGGTCCCGACGGCTACCTGGTACGGCTCGGCGACGTCGCCCGGGTCGAGCTTGGCGCGGAGAACGAGCGCAGCGTCTCCCGGACGATGGGCCTGCCCGGAATCAGCCTCGGCATCGAGCAGATGTCGAAGGCGAACACTCTGGAGGTCGCGAAGCAGATTCACGGGACGCTGGAACGCATCCAGCCCGGGCTGCCCGCGGGCATGTCGCTGACCGTCAATGTCGACCGCGCAGATTCCATCAATGCATCGCTGCGCGAGGTCGTGATTGCGCTCTCCATTTCGATGTCGCTGGTCCTGCTGGTCATATTCCTCTTTCTCGGCAATCTGCGGGCGACGCTGGTGCCCGCCGTGACCATCCCGATCTCGATCATTGCGACATTCATATTCATGGATGCCATGGGCTACTCGATTAATGTTCTGACGCTCCTGGGCCTGGTGCTGGCGATCGGCCTCGTCGTCGACGACGCGATTGTCGTGCTCGAAAACATCTACCGCCGCGTCGAGAAAGGGCAGCCGCCGCTGCTGGCTGCTATCGATGGCAGTCGCGAGATCGGATTTGCCGTCGTCGCAACGACGCTGGTGCTGATCTCTGTGTTCGTGCCGATTTCGTTCCTGCCCGGCGCCATCGGCCGCCTGTTCCGCGAATTCGGCTTCACGCTGGCGGCGGCCGTGATGTTCTCGGCGCTGGTGGCGCTGACCCTGACGCCGGTGATGACGTCGCGCCTGTTCCGCCAGGGGCAGCAGCGTGGCCGGTTTGCGCAGCGACTGGATCGCTTCTTTCACTCGCTCGCGCAGGCCTACGAGCGCCGCCTGCGGATCCTGCTCGGCCGGCCGTGGCTGATCATCGGCGGCACGCTGGTGCTGGTTGGCGCCGCGATCCTGGCCCTGAATGCGCTGCCCCGCGAATTCGCGCCTCCCGGAGACCTTGGCTTCGTACGCATCGAACTGGACGCCCCCGAAGGTGCAAGCCTCGAGTACACGGAACGGCAGTTACTGCAGGCGGAGCGGATCCTGTTCAGCGAGACGGAACGGTACGGAGACATCCGCCGCTTCATCCTGCGCATCGGCGCGGGCGGCGGCGGCGGCGGCACCACCGATGTCAACGAAGTCCGCGGTTTCATCCTTCTCCAGGACTGGGGCAAGCGCGAGCGCAGTGCCACGGACATTGCGGCTTCGCTGACAAAGCAGTTCGAGGCGCTGCCCGGTGTGCGCCCCCGCATCTATGCGCTGCAGGGCCTGGGTTCACGCGGATTCGGCAGGCCGCTGCAAGCCGTCATCGGCGGCCCCGACTACCAGACGCTCGCCGGCTGGAGCGACCGCATCCTGGATCTTGCCCGGCAGAATCCCGGGCTCACGGGCGTGGAAACGAACTTCCGGGAACGCAAACCGCAGATCGACGTGGCGGTGGACCGTGACCGCGCCGCGGAACTCGGCATCTCGCTCGAGTCGGTCGGCCGCACGCTGGAAACGGTGCTGGGCTCGCGGGTGGTCACGACCTATGTGGATCGCGGCAGGGAATACCGCGTAATCCTGCAGGGCCAGACACGGGATCGCGCCGTACCTTCGGACCTGCAGAATCTCTATGTCCGCTCGGATCGCAGCGGCGAACTCGTGCCGCTGTCGAACCTGGTGCAATTGACGGAGACTTCCGGCGCGATGCAGCTCAACCGCTTCGACCGGATGCGCGCCATCACGATCAGCGCCGGGCTCGCGCCGGGCTACACGCTGGGCGAGGCGGTGAGCTACTTCCAGGAGTTGGTGCGCGCGGAACTCCCGCCAGCGGCGCGGTTGTCCTTCGACGGGGAGGCGCGCGAGTACCTGCGTACCCAGGGACAGTTCTGGTCCACCTTCGTATTCGCGATCGCGATCGTATTCCTGGTGCTCGCCGCGCTGTTCGAGAGCTTCAAGCAGCCGGCCGTCATCATGACGACCGTGCCGCTCGCCCTGATCGGAGCCATCGCCGGCCTCGCCATCTACCGGCTGGCGGGCAGCCAGATGTCGCTCAACATCTTCAGCCAGATTGCGATGATCATGCTGGTCGGGATTGCCGCGAAGAACGGTGTGCTGATCGTGGAGTTCGCCAACCAGATTCGCGACCAGGGCTCCGAGCGGATCGAAGCGGTGGTCCGGGCCGCGACCATCCGGCTGCGCCCGGTGCTGATGACGAGCCTGTGCACGGCGTTCGGGTCGCTGCCCTTGCTGCTCGCGACCGGGGCCGGGTCCGAGCAACGCGAGCCGATTGGCGTGGTCGTGTTCTGCGGGACGACGATCGCCGTCCTGCTGACGCTATTCGCCGTGCCGGCGGTCTATGCCGTGCTGGCCGGGGAGCATCGCTCGCCCCACTATCTGACGGGGCTCATCGAGCGGCTGCGGGCGGGGGCGCCGCCGCCGGTGTCAAGCAGCGCCGATGCCGCACAAGTGATTGAAAAATAAGATAATCATGGCCATTGGCCGGGCCGGAACCCGCCCCGGCTGATAGACTTTTGAATTGAACAAACGCTCCGCAGTTCCTGCGGGCGCATTTCGAGAGTCCGGGGCAGCGAATCCAGCCGCCGGCCTTCCGATCAAGGATGCCCGACCCCAGTCGCGCCGGGGGTCAGGCCGGCATTTTCCCGGCGCTTGCCCGTGGGCGGAGGAGTCCGGGAATGGCGACGGCGACGCCTTATCAGCAACTTGAACAGGAGTTCCGCCGGCTCCATGCGTTCCGCGGCGTGCTGGCATTGCTGCGCTGGGACGCGGCCGTCACGATGCCGCGCGCGAGCGCCGACGTGCGCGGCGACCAGCTCGCGGCACTGCAGATCGAGTGCCATACGCTGCTGGTGTCGCCGCGCATTTCGCGTCTTCTCGATCGCGCCGACGCCAATGCGCGCGGGCTGGCAGACTGGCAGAGTGCGAACCTGCGCGAGATGCGTCGCCTGCACGATCATGCGATCGCGACGCCACCGACATTGGTTGCGCGTATCGCGCGCACCGTGGCACTCGCTGAGGCGCGCTGGCGCGAAGCCCGCGAACAGAATGACTTCGGCGTTCTGGCGCCGCATCTGGATGAAGTCGTCAAGCTGACGCGCACCAAGGCCGAGCTGCTGGCCCAGCGATTCGGTCTCGACCCCTGGGATGCACTCGCCGACGAATTCACGCCGGGACTGTTGTCGCGCGACATCGACGCGCTGTTCACGCCGTTGTCCCAGCGGCTGCCGACGCTCGTGACCGAGGCCATGGAGGTGCAGGCCGGGCGTCCCGTGATCCGCATCGAGGGTCGTTTTTCGGCCAGCCGCCAGCGCGGCCTCTGCACCGACGTCATGAGGGCCCTGGGCTTCCCGTTTGACCGTGGCCGCTTCGATGAAAGCGACCACCCGTTCACCGAAGGCGTGCCCGGGGATATCAGAGTCACGGCAAAGTTCAACATCAGGGATCCATTCCAGGGACTGCTGGGCGCCCTGCACGAAACCGGCCAGGCACTTTATGACCTGGGCCTGCCGGCGGAATGGGTCGATCAGCCGGTGGGGCAGGATCGCGGCATGGCGCTGGAGGAAAGCCAGTCGCTGCTGCTCGAGATGATCGTGGGCCGCAACAGGTCGTTCGTGTCCTGGCTGCGGCCGCTGCTCGAGAAGCACTATGGTGCCGCGGGTCCCGAATGGTCCGATGAGAATCTCTACCGTCACCTGAATCGCGTGGAACGAGGGCCGAGCCGGATGGATGCGGACGAGCTGACCTACCAGACGCACATCGGCCTTCGCTACGAGCTCGAACGGCGCATGTTCTCGGGTGAGCTGGCGGTAAAAGACCTGCGCGAGGCGTGGATTGAATTATCGGCCGACCGCCTCGGCCTGGTGCCGGCATCGGACATCGAAGGATGCCTGCAGGATATCCACTGGGCATTGGGGTCGTTCGGGCATTTCCCGTCCTACGGCGTCGGCGCCGTGGTCGCCGGCCAGCTCTGGGAAACGATCAGGGAACAGCATCCGGGCATCGAGGCCGAGATCGCGGCCGGCCAGTTCAACGGCCTGCTGGCCTGGCTGCGCGAAAGGGTGCATTCGATGGGCGCGAAGATGGGAGTGCCCCAGCTCGTGGAACATGCAACAGGACGGAAACTGTCGGCGGCGCCCTTCCTGCGGTATCTCGAGCGCAAGTACGTCTCAGAATTCTAGAATGTCGCCGTGATTCCGCTGCGCAAGGAAACCTCGGCCAATTTTCGGCGACTTGCCGCGCGTCTGCGCGGGCTGGTCGGCAAGGCGATCGCCGATTTCAGCATGATCGGGGAAGGCGACCGCGTCATGGTCTGCCTGTCCGGCGGCAAGGATTCGTACACGCTGCTCGACATGCTGCTGTCGCTGCAACGCGCGGCGCCGGTCAGCTTCGAACTCTGCGCGGTCAACCTCGACCAGAAGCAGCCCGGGTTTCCGGAGCGCGTGTTGCCAGAATACCTGGAGGGCCTCGGCGTTCCCTATCACGTGATCGAGCAGGACACCTACAGCGTCGTGCGCCGGGTCATACCCGAGGGCCGCACGCAGTGCGGGCTCTGCAGCCGCCTGCGCCGTGGCGCGCTGTACCGCTTCGCGCGCGAGAATGGCTACACGCGGATCGCGCTGGGGCACCATCGTGACGACATCGTCCAGACGCTGTTCCTGAATCTCTTCCATGGCGGGCGGCTGAAGGCCATGCCGCCGAAGCTCCTGTCGGATGACGGCAGCAACGTGCTGATCCGGCCGCTGTGCTACGTGCCCGAGCGCGAGATTGAACGGTACGCGCGCGCGCGCGAATTTCCGATCATTCCCTGTACGCTGTGCGGCTCGCAACCGAATCTGCAGCGTGTGGCGATCGGCCGCATGCTGGAGGCCTGGGACCGCGAACATCCCGGGCGGGTGGATGCGATATTCACCGCGTTGTGCAATGTGGAACCATCGCACCTCGCCGATCCGCGCTTGTTCGATTTCGCCGCGCTCGAGCGCATGATCGCCGGGCCCGGCTCCTGACGTGGCGCCACAGCCGCTGCCGCTGCCAAACAGCTACTGGGTCGTGCCGCAGCGCCTGCTTGCAGGCGAGTACCCGGCGGGACGCGACGAAGAAGCCACATTCGGGCGGCTTCGCCGGCTGCTCGATGCGGGAATCAACTATTTCATCGACCTGACCGAGCCGGGCGAGCTCGATCCCTACGAGAACCTGTTGCCCGGACCCCACTCGCCCAATGCCGTGGCCTACCTGCGCAAGCCGATTCGCGATCACGGCCTGCCCGAAGCCACGGACCGGATGGAGGAGATCCTGGACGAGCTGGATTCGGCCCTGGCCGAGGGGATGTGCATATACCTTCATTGCCGCGCCGGCATTGGCCGCACCAATCTGGTGGTGGGTTGCTGGCTCGCACGCGGCGGAATCGGGGGTTCGGCTGCGTTCAAGCGCATGAACGAACTCTGGCGCGAGAGCGCGCGATCGCGGTCCTGGCCCACCGTTCCGGAGACCGAAGCGCAGGGCGATTACGTGCGCAATTGGCGCTCGCACAAGCCACACGCCGCGATCCCGCCGCCGGCGGCGCCGCTGGTTGCGTCATGGCCCAAGGCGACGGTAGCGAGCGACCCGCGCGATCGCTGCCGCGGCCTGTTGCTGGGCCTGGCCATCGGCGACGCGATGGGCCAGCACGCACGCGGGCAGCCGCCGGGTACAGTCACGCGAAGCAGCGAACTCGCCGGTGGCGGCCCATTTGCGCTTCCCGCCGGTGCCTGGACCGACAAGACGGCGATGGCCCTGTGCCTGGCGGAAAGCCTGGCTGTTTGCAATGGGATGGACGCGGCCGACCAGCTACAGCGCTATCAGCGCTGGCACAGAGACGGGCTCTGGACCAGTACCGGGCGTTGCGTCGGCATCAGCGCGGCCACGACGCGGGCACTTGCGACTGCGCAATGGACCGGCAACCCGTTTTCGGGATCGCATGATCCGGCGCGCGCCGATGCCGAGCCCCTGGCAAGGATCGGGCCGGCACTCGTCAGCGGCCTTGCCGATCCGCGTGAAGCCATCGAGTCCGCCGTCAACTGTGCGCGCATCACGCACCAGGCGCCGCTGACACTGGATGCCGTGCGTTACCTGGCGGCGCTCATCGCCGGCGCGCTCGCGGGCATCGGCAAGGAAGAACTGCTCGCACCCGACTTCAGCCCGGTCCCAGGTCTCTGGGAATCGGTGACATTGAAGCCGCGTGTGAAAAAAGTTGCCGCAGGGTCATGGCGGGTCGACAAGCCGCGGGCCCACGTGATCGGCGCGCTCGCGGCGGCCGGCTCCCTCGAGGCCGCCCTCTGGGCATTCGAAGCCGGCAACAGTCCGGGCGAATGCATCGCCATTGCGGCGGGCCTGGGCGGTGATGCCGACATCACGGCCTCGATCGTGGGCCAGCTCGCCGGCGCGCATTACGGCGCGGCTGCGCTTCCGCCGGCCTGGCGCGCAGCGATCGCGCGCGGCGATGAAATCCAGGCCCTGGCGGATGCCTTGTACGCAGTGCGGAGGCGGCCGGCATGAAGCGGCGAGGACAAGGCCATGCCGGCTGGCACCGGCTCGACGACGAGCGGCTGCTGGACTTGCGGCTCTGCGATCTTGGACTGCGGATCGAGGGTTCGCCGGTTGAGCCGCAGGTCGAGCGCCTTTATCGTGATCTCGAAACGCGCGGCATCGACTTTCGCCCGCACTGCTGGATTTCCGAGGAATGGTTCTCACCGGACGGCGTGCCGGGATTCGCAGTCCCCTTCTATATCCTGCACCCCCGATTGAAGATACTTCAGCGCCGCTTCATGGGAGAGGTCGAAGGCGGAAACGCCCAGTCGCTGCTGCGGATCCTGCGCCACGAAGCGGGCCACGCCATCGACACTGCCTACCGGCTTCGCAGGCGCAAGAAGTGGCGCGAAATCTTCGGCTACGCCTCGACGCCGTATCCGCAGCACTATCGTCCACGGCCCGGCAGCCGGCGCTTTGTGCAGCACCTCGGCAACTGGTATGCGCAGAGTCATCCGACCGAGGATTTCGCCGAGACACTGGCGGTCTGGCTGACGCCGCGATCGAACTGGCGCAGCCGGTACGCGGGTTGGCCCGCCATCCACAAGCTGAACTACGTCGACGAATTGATGCAGGAGATTCGCGGCGAGCGGCCATTATTGCGCGCGCGTCACCATGTCGAACCATTGCGGCATTCGCGCTGGACCCTGCGCGAGCATTACCGGCGCATGGTGCAGCACTACCGCACTGACGATGCCGAGCGCATGGACAGGATCCTGGGGCGCGTATTCACGCTGACACGAAGTCGCCGCGGCCAGGCGACCGCCGCGCGGCGGCTGCGGGAGGAACTGCCGGTATTCAGGCGCCGAATAGCGCGCCGGTTGGGCGCCAGCGAGTATCTGGTCCAGGAAGTCGTTGAACACCTGATATATCGCTGTTCCGCACACGGTCTTCTGGTGCGGGACGACTGGCGGACTTCGAGGCAGCGCGTCGAACGCTTCATAATCGCGCTGGTGCGCAGGGCGATGCGCAACGCCGGACCGAGGCTGGCCCTATGAAAAGGAAAAAACGCATTCTGGTGCTGGTTCACGAAACCCTGGTGCCTCCCGAAGATCTGGACGGTTACACGGACGCCCGGATCGCCGAGTTTCGCACTGAGCTCGATGTGATCACTCAGTTGCGCGAGTCCGGGCACGAAGTGCAACCACTCGGCATCGGTGACAGCCTCGGCGAGTTGCGCACGCTGATCCGGGAATGGCAGCCGCATGTCTGCTTCAACCTGCTCGAGGAATTCGGCGGCGTCGTCACCTATGACCAGCACGTGGTCGCCTACCTGGAATTGCTGCGCCAGCCATACACGGGATGCAATCCCAGCGGCATGATGCTGTCGCGGAACAAGGTGCTGTCCAAGCAGATCCTTTCCTACCATCGCATTCCGACGCCGTTGTTCGCGGTGTTCAAGCAAGGCTCGACGATCCGCATCCCGGCGCGGCTGCGCTATCCCTTGTTCGTCAAGTCGGCGACCGAGGATGCGTCGCTTGGAATCTCGCAGGCCTCAGTCGTGGACGATGCCACGAAGCTGCGCGAACGCATTGAATTCATCCACGAGCACACGAATTCCGACGCCCTGGTCGAGGAATACATCGAAGGCCGTGAACTCTATGTCGCGATGCTCGGCAATGAACGGATTCGCACGCTGCCGCCATGGGAGTTCATGTTCGGCGAATTGAAGGACGGCAGGGCCGCCATTGCGACGCGCAAGGCCAAGTGGGATCACGCCTATCAGGAGCGCCACAACATCACGAGTCGTGCGGCCGAAGACCTGCCCGAGGGCCTGGCCGAAAAGCTCGACCGCCTGGCGCGCCGCATCTACCGCGCGCTGCACATGTCAGGCTATGCGCGCGTGGATTTTCGCGTGCGCGCCGACGGCACGCCATTCGTCCTTGAAGCCAACGCCAATCCAAACCTCGAGGAGGACGAGGACTTCGCGTGGGCCGCGGAGCACGCGGGCGTCGATTATGCGGCGCTGCTCGAACGCATCATTGCGCTCGGCTGCGCGTACCGCGCCGAGTGGCGCCAGGATTAGCCTTAGGGTCGCCGGTCAGGGCAGGTGGGGTCAACTATCTGTAACCCTTCGCCTGCAGGGACAACAGATGCGCGTAATGCCCGTTCATGCGCATCAAGTCATCATGGCTGCCGCGCTCGATGACGCGGCCGTCCTGCAGGACAACGATCTGGTCGGCCATGCGTACCGTGGAGAAGCGGTGCGAGATGAGGATCGCAATGCGGCCTTTCGTCAGTGTGCGAAAGTGCTCGAATATGGTTGCCTCCGCGCCTGCATCCATCGCCGCGGTTGGTTCGTCGAGCACCAGGATGTCTGCACGCGAACGCATGAAGGCGCGCGACAGCGCGATCTTCTGCCATTGACCGCCTGACAATTCGCGACCGTCGTTGAACCATTTGCCCAGCGGCGTTCGGTAGCCATCCGGAAGCGTGGCGACGATCGGTGCCGCCAGGCCTTTTTCGCCAGCCTCACGCCAGCGTTCTTCGTCCTCGAAGTGCCGCACGTCGCCGGCGCCGATATTCTCCCCGAGCAGGAGCTGATAGCGCGTGAAATCCTGGAAGATCACCCCGATGCGATCGCGCAGCGCGGGTTCAGCCCACTCGCGCAGGTCCCGTCCATCCAGGGTGATGCGCCCGGAGGTTGGCAGGTACAGCCGGGTCAGCAGTTTGATCAGGGTTGTCTTGCCGGAACCGTTTTCGCCGACCAGGGCGAGCGACTCGCCCGGCTTGATATGCAGGTTTACATCGACAAGTGTCGGTTGCTCGGCATCCGGATAACTGAAGCTGACGTTCTCGAAGCGGATTCCGTCGTCGGGCCTGGGACCGCGGATGGCAGCTCCCATGCGGTCATCTACCGGCGTTTCGAGATACTCGTACAGTGTCGACAGATAGAGGTTGTCTTCGTACATGCCGCCGACGGCGGACAGAATTGCGGACACGGCCGATTGCCCCTGCCGGAACAGCATCAGGTACATCGTCATCTGACCGAGCGTGATGCGGCTCGCGATCGCGGAGAGCGCAATCCATGCATAGGCTCCGTAAAGAGTCGCAGTCGCGATAAGCCCGAGGAAGAAGCCCCAGGTGTCGCGGCGGATCGTGAGATCGCGATCTTCCTTGTAGAGCTTGCGGAAGATGTTGCGGTATCGCTCCAGGAACAGCGGCCCAAGCCCGAACAGCTTTACCTCCTTCACATGGTCTTCGCGTGCAAGCACGGTTTCGAGATACAACTGCATACGTGTTTCGGGGGAGCGCCACAGGAACAGGCGGAACGCCTGGCCCGAGAATTTCGTCTCTGCCAGGAATGCCGGCAGTCCCGCGAGCAACAGCAAGAGCACTGCCCAGGGCGAGAAGCTGAACAGCAACGTGCCGAAACTCATCAGCGATACGGCGTTCTGCCCGAGGCCAAAGGTGCGCATGACCAATGAGAGTGGCCGGCTCGAAGCTTCGCGGCGCGCGCGTGTCAGCTTGTCGTAGAAATCCGAGTTTTCGAAGTGCGCCAGCTCCAGCGTCAGCGCCTTTTCGAGAATCATGACATTGACGCGTTGGCTGAGTTGAGCACGCAACAGCGACTGGCACAGGGAAATACCGCGCTGCGCGCCGGCGATCGTCGCGACCAGCAGAGCTTCGGCGACGACTAGAACGAGTGCATTTCTGGTAAGCGCGGCGCGCGCCACTTCGTCCGCCTGAATCGCCGCAACGACCGCATCGACGATCAGTGCCCCGACGTATGCAACCGCAGCGGGAAGCGCGCCGGCGACCAGCGTCAGCAGCGCGAAGGCAATGGTCAGTGGCC
>JAQBHG010000026.1:0-11638 GCA_032127975.1 Steroidobacteraceae bacterium | reverse complement strand
ATTGAAGGCCTTGAAGTGATCGATATCCGCCATCAGCAGTGCGATGGGCCGGTGCTCGCGCACGCCTTGCTGCCAGGCCAGTGCGAGATGCTCGTCGAACCGGCGCCGGTTGTAGACACCGGTCAGGCCGTCGCGTTGCGCGATCTCGTCGAGTAACCGTGCCTCCAGCCAGGCCGTGCGGCGAGTGTGTTCCATGTTGTATCCGCCGGCAGCACACATCAAGTTCGCCACAAACAGCATGCAGAGATAGTTGATCAGCTCAAAGGTGGGCATGGCCATGTCGATTGCCGCTGTCGCGTAGAAGCAGACCGTGATCAGGTTCGCCACCAGCGCCGCGCGAAACGGCAGACCAAACAGGAAATAGGTGGCGATTGTTGCGATGATCAGCCGCAAGAAGAGGCGGTTCTCGCCCAGACTCCAGGCCCACAACCCGATCCATGTCACCGCCGCTAATGCGACCGGCACCAGCGCCGCCATCACGCGCGGATACCAAATCTCTGCCCGGGGCATGAATGTCAACGCGAACGCCAGGATCAGAGCCGGAACCATTACGCCAAAACGGAGGTAGCTAGGCAGCAAGCCGCCGAAGGCCGGCATTACCACACGCTCGATCTCGAATATGACCAGCAGGCTCAGCCCGACGATTGTCAGGTTTGCCCGCAGGAATTTCAGGTCGCCGCGAAATTGTTCCGCGCGGTAGGCGGCTTCAAGACCCGGCCGGAAGCGTAGCCATGGGTAGCCGTGCCGCAATTGCTCCGCCGCCGGTGACGCGGCCAACGTTTCCTGCGGCATGGGCTAGGCGGTCAACCCGTGGTCTTGTCCCCGTCCGTGGAGTCCTGTTCGCGGGCGTCCCTGACACGCGTACGCCAGATCTCGAAAGGATCCCAGCCAGGCGCGGGGTTGGTCCTGTTGATCACCGCGTTGTTCGCAGCGTCCTGCAATTTGCTGCGCCCCAATAGCGCGACGAGAGCGTCCTTTGCTCGTTCCATGTGCTTTGCATCCCCGCCTGCAGCGCCGAAGAGGGTGCGCGTGCAATGCAAGAGAAGCATACGGACTGAAAACCTGCCGCGTCAGGGGATTTCCTCGGAGTTTTGCATAAGCACCTGATTGGTCTTGAATATATGCTAAACCAGATTGCCGGCCATGTAGCGCTCGACGAAAGTCCTGAATGGCAGCTTGTCGGCCGCTTCGACCGAGAGCTGTTCCGCCAGCGAGTCCCCGGCCTCAGTTCGCAATTCCACCAGGCGCCGCTCATTCGGCTGGTACAGGTCCCGGAAATAGTCTCGCTGCATCCGCGACATGCCGAGCGCCAGCTCGAAGAATGATACGCCCTGGCGGTTCAGTTCATCGAGCAGCCGCGCGGACGGCAGCTGCGAGGGGTCCGCGAGCTTGGCACGCTGCAGTGCGAGCGCATTGGCATACGGTTTCGCATCGTCGCCTGTGTCCAGCAGCTCGCAGACGCCCTGCATCTGGTCGAGTATCTCAGCCGCCCAGTCGGCGAGCGCAAGCGGGCGCGGTTCGGACCACAGCACGAGGCCCGGCTCGCGGCCGCGGCTGGCAACCAGCACGTGATTGTCTTCGTAACGCGCTGATTCTTCCGCCGACAGCGGCGCGCTGTCGCGCAGCAGGCAGAGCGCCGCAAATGCCTCGAGGAAGCACAGCTTGCGCTGGTTGACACCGACAGGATCGAAAGCGCCGACATCGAGCGAGCGCATCTCGACGTACTGGACGCCGGCGCGCATCAGGGCGCTGGTCGGCCGTTCGCCGGAGTGCGCGACGCGCTTGGGCCGGATGAAGCTGTAGTACTCATTCTCGATCTGCAGCAGGTTGGCATTGAGCTGGCGCCACTCGCCGTCGACCTCGACGCCGTGTGCTTCGTACTCGGGATGCGGCGTCGAGATCAGGCGCGACAGGTCGCCAACGTATTCTTGCAGCGAGTTGACCGAAACATGGACGCCCGCCTGGTTCTTGTTGCGGTAGCCGAGGTCGCTCATGCGCAGCGATGTCGCATGGGGTGCGATCAGCGTGCCGCGGCCGCGTGATTCGAGATCTGCGGGTGTTTCGCGTCCCGCGAAAAAAGAACGGCAGACTGCGGGCGAGACGCCGAACAGGTAGAGGATCAGCCAGCCGAAGCGCCGGTAGTTCCGCAGCAGCGCGAAATAGGACTCGTCCATGAAGGGCTGGCCGGTCAGCTTCGATTCGCGGACATGCTGCAGCACGGGCCAGAGTTGTTCCGGAAACGAATAGTTGAAGTGCACGCCCGAAATCGCCTGCATCACGCGCCCGTAGCGCAGCCCCAGGCCGACCCGGTACACGTGCTTCATGCGCCCGATGTTGGAACTGCCGTATTGCGCGATCGGTATCTCGGCATCGCCGCCCAGCACGCAGGGCATACTGGTGACCCACAGCAATTCGTCGCCGATGTGCCGGTAAACGAACTGATGGATGTCGCAAAGATACTGCTGCAATTCCCAGGTTTCCGCGAACGGCGGCGTGACGAGCTCAATCAGCGCCTCGGAATAATCGGTCGTAATGTGAGGATTGGTCAGCGCCGAGCCCAGGGCCTGCGGGTGCCCCGACTTCGCGATGTGGCCATCCGGGGTGACGCGGAGCGCCTCGCGCTCGACGCCCTTCAGGCCCCCTTTCAGCACACCCCGTTCACGGGCATTGATCAGCCCGGAGAGCCGGCGTTCGAACTGGGTATCTCTGCGTCTGGTGGGCATCGGTCGGGCCATTCTGCGGCTGGCCGCAGCGAACGCAAGTCAGGAAGGCCTGGCCCGATGGGCGGGCTTGGTCCAGGAACGGGCTGGCGCTACATTGGGCGTGCAAGGTTGCCTTCAGCCGGCGTTCACCCGCCCGGGGGCATGTTGGGGTCATGAGGAAATTGTCCGCAATCATTACGCTCGCCATTGCCGTGCTCTGGACCCAGGGCGCGGGCGCGGATTCATTCCGCTGCGGCACGCGCCTGGTCAGCGACGGCGACAGCACCGACAAGGTGGCCGCGTTGTGCGGGCCGCCCACCGATGTCCAGCGCCGTGAGGTGCTGCAGAGGCGGGTGCGCTGGTACCGGGGCAGGCCGTATTACAGCTCCTTCGAACCAGAGCCGATTCCGATCGAGTACTGGACCTACAACCTGGGCCCGAACAAGCTGATGAGAAGACTCAAGTTCGAGGACGGCCTGCTGGTCGATGTCGAAACGCTGACCCATGGCTACTATTCCGAGCGCGACGACTGATCCGCTGATCCGGCCGATCCGGCCGGCCGACGATTCCGCCATGGCCGCGATCATCCGCGAGGTCATGACGAGTTTCGGCGCCTGCGGACCCGGCTACTCCATCAATGACCCCGAAGTGGATGCAATGAGCGCGTACTACCCCGAGCCACGCGCTGCGTTTTTCGTCGTGGAGCAGGCCGGCCGCGTGCTGGGCGGCGGCGGCATCGCGCCGCTCACCGGCGCGGACGAGGACATCTGCGAGCTGCGCAAGATGTACTTCCTGCCGGCGCTGCGCGGGCGCGGCATTGGCGCGCGCTTGCTGCGCCATTGCCTGGACGCTGCACGCGAGCGCGACTACCGGCGCTGCTATCTGGAAACGCTGACCGGCATGGACGCAGCGCAACGGCTTTATGAGAAAATGGGATTCAAGCCCTTGGGCGGGCCGCTGGGCACGAGCGGCCACAGCGGCTGCGACCGACATTACATGATGGAATTCTGAGCGGCGAGCGCACGCCGCGACGTGCGCTCATATCGCCAGGTCAGGAACACCGCGCAGGTGAAGAGCCCTGCGATCAGCCCCGACCAGATGCCGGCCGGGCCCACGCCCTGATGGATACCGAACCACCAGGCCGCGGGAAAGCCGATCATCCAGTAGGCCGAGAAATTCAGCGCCATCGGCACTTTCGCGTCCTTGAAGCCGCGCAGCGCGCCGGCCGCGCCGACTTGAAGGCCGTCGGGAATCTGGAAAATCGCGACGAACAGCAGCAGCCCCGCCGCCAGCGCGCGGACTTCAGGATCCGAGGTATAGGCCGCGGCAATGCCGTGCCGCGCCGCGAGGATCACCAGCGACGACAGCGCCATGATCATGCCGCACATCGCGATGCCAGCCCAGCCGGCGCGGCGCGCGGCGGCAATGTCGTGGCGTCCCGCCAGATGCCCGACATGGATCGTCGTCGCTGAGTGCAACGACAACGGAATCATGAACATCAGCGCGCCGTAGTTGATCGCGATCTGGTGGGCCGCGACGATTTCGGTGCCGAGCGTGCTCATCAGGAGCGCCGCAACCGCGAACAGGCCCCCTTCGGACACTACCGATCCGGCGATCGGCAGGCCAAGTGCGAGAATTTCGCGCAGTGCCCGTGGGTCCGGTCGTTCGAAGCGCTCGAACAGGGCAAATCGCGCGTAGATCGCGTGCCGGCGCTGGTAGAGATGCATGGTCGCGAGCATTGACCAGTAAGCGAGCGCGGTCGCGATGCCGCAGCCTGTTGCGCCGAATGACGGGATGCCGAAGCTGCCCCGCGTGAGCAGCCAGTTGCCCGCGAAATTGACCGACAGGCCGATCAGCGCCGTGTACATCACGGGCCGCGTCCAGCCGATGCCTTCACTGGCGTAGCGGTGCGCGAGAAAGGCAAGCATCGCCGGCATGCCAAAGCACATGGCGTAGACATAGCCTGCCGCGTGCGGAATCGCCCGCGCATCGGTGCCAAACCAGCCGAGCACCGGCACGACGTACAAGAGCCCGCCGACCAGGGGCACGGCCAGCATCTGTGACAGCCACAACCCCTGCCGGAAATGCCGGCCGACTTCGCGGTCGCGTCCGGCTCCGTAGGCGTGCGCGACGATCGGCGAGATCGACATCAGGATACCGAGACCGAACAGCCAGAAGATCAGGTAGTAACTGCCCCCGACCGCCACCCCTGCGAGCGGTTCCGGGCCCAGTCTCCCCGCCATGACCGTGTTGGTCAGCTGCATGCCGGCCAGCACGAGGTTGTTGACCGCAAGCGGTCCCGCAAAGCGCAGGATCGCGTGCGCGTCGTGGCGGAATGTGCTCAAGAATCTGCCGGATTCGGACATGGCGCGAGAAAAAGCCGCGCCGTGGCGGGCTGCTGTGGATACTGGCATTCTACCGGATCAGTCTGCTGCCAAGCGCTTACCGGAGAGTCACCATGCTGGTCGGATCGCAACCCAGGAGGGTCGCCGTCATCGGCGGCGCCCGGATACCGTTCGCGCGGGCGCACGGCGCCTACGCCGCGGTCGGCAACCAGGAACTGTTGACCGCGTCCCTGACCGCGGTGGTCGATCGCTTTGCCCTGCGCGGCGAGCGCCTGGGCGATGTCATGGCCGGCGCCGTGACCAAGCATTCGAGCCAGTGGAACCTGGCGCGCGAATCCGTGCTCGGCTCGGGTCTCGCCCCGGAGACTCCCGGCCTCGACCTGCAGCGCGCCTGCGGCACCTCCCTCGAGGCTGCGATCCTGATCGGCAACAAGATCGCCCTTGGCCAGATCGATGCCGGCATTGCAGCCGGCGTGGACATGGCCAGCGACCCGCCGGTCGTTTTCTCGCGCGAGTACCAGCAGTTGATGCTCAAGAGCTATCGCGCGCGCAGCTTCGGCGAGCGCATCAAGCCCTGGTTCGGCCTGCGGCCGCGGCATTTCAAGCCGGTGCTGCCGGGTGTCAATGAGCCACGCACCGGCATGTCCATGGGCCAGCATTGCGAACAGATGGCGCGTACCTGGCGGATCGGTCGCGGCGAACAGGACGAACTCGCCTTCGAGAGCCATCGCCGGGCCAGCAAGGCCTGGTCTGATGGTTTCATGTCGGACCTGGTCGTGCCCTGCCTCGGTCTCAAGACCGACAATAACGTGCGCGCCGACACCAGTCTCGAGAAGCTCGCGAAGCTCAAGCCGTCATTCGCGGCGGACGGCACGCTGACCGCCGGCAACTCGACGCCGATGACCGATGGCGCTGCCGCCGCTCTGCTTGGGAGCGAAAACTGGGCGCGTGCGCACGGCCTGCCGGTGCAGGCCTGGCTGACCTACGGCAAGGTCGCAGCGGTCGATTTCGTCGGCGGCGAGGGCCTGTTGATGGCGCCCGCCTACGCCGTGCCGCGCATGCTGGCCGACGCCGGAATCCGGTTGCAGGACTTCGATTTCTACGAGATCCACGAGGCCTTCGCGGCGCAGGTGCTGTGCACGCTGAAAGCCTGGGAATCGCCGGAGTTCTGCCGCGAGCGCCTCGGTCTGGCTGCGCCACTCGGCTCCATCGACCGCGCGAAGCTCAATGTCAAGGGCGGCTCGGTCGCCGTCGGCCATCCATTTGCGGCGACCGGCGCTCGCATCGTCGCGACACTGGCGAAACTCCTGTCGGAGCGCGGTTCCGGCCGCGGGCTGATCTCGGTCTGCACCGCCGGCGGCATGGGTGTGACGGCCATCATGGAGCGCTGATCCGCCCGCTTGCCATTAGTTGCATTTGAAACTAAATTAACGGCATGAAGCGTTACATCGGTTTTCCGCGGGTCGAGGGCAAGGCCTCGCGGCAGGCGCACTGCGACCTGCCGCCCGGCACCTTCGAGCGCGAGATGGGCAAGGAAGGCTTCTTCGGGCCGGCTGCATTCTTCCACCACAGCCATCCGCCGACCGCCTGGTCTTCCTTCGAGGGGCCATTGCGGCCGCATGCATTCGACCTCACGAAACTCGACGCGGTCGCCGCGAGCCCGTGGTCCGCAAACGACGTGCTGCACAACGCACATTGCCGGATCCGCCAGTGGCGCATCGACGGGGACATGGACCACCTCGCGCGCAATGGCGATGGCGATGATCTCCTGTTCGTGCACCGCGGGCGGGGCGAGCTGTTCTGCGATTTCGGGCGGCTTGAATTCGAGGCAGGCGACTACATCGTCGTGCCGCGCGGCACGATGTGGCGCCTGGCCTGCGCGGAACCGGCTTTCGTGCTGATGATCGAGGCGACCAACGCCTCTTATATGTTGCCGGACAAGGGCCTGCTCGGCCCGCACGCCATCTTCGACCCGGCCATGCTCGACACGCCCCGCATCGACGATGCGTTCCGCGCCCAGCAGGACGAAAAACCCTGGCGGGTCGCGATCAAGCGACAAGGCCGCGTCTCGACGGCGGCCTTTCCCTACAACCCGCTGGATGCGGTCGGCTGGCACGGCGACCTGTCCGTCTGCCGCATCAATGTGCGCGACATCCGCCCATTGATGAGCCACCGTTATCACCTGCCGCCATCGGCCCACACGACATTTCTCGGCAATCGATTCGTCGTCTGCACTTTCGCGCCGCGCCCATTCGAGACCGATCCCGGGGCGCTGAAAGTCCCGTTCTTTCACAACAATGATGATTACGATGAGGTCATCTTCTATCACGCAGGCGATTTCTTCAGTCGCGACAATATTCACCCCGGCATGATGACCCTGCACCCGGGCGGATTCACGCACGGCCCGCATCCCAAGGCGCTCGAGCGCATGCTGGTACAGACCAAGTCCGCAACCGACGAATACGCCGTGATGGTGGACACGCGCGATGCCATCGAGATCGGTGCGGCCGCCGCCGGCGTCGAATGGCAGGCCTACGTCGACAGCTGGCGGGGCCCCGGCAAATGAAGCTTGCGACGCTTTCAGATGGCAGCCGTGACGGACGGCTGGCGGTTGTGAGCCGCGACCTGTCGCGCGCGGCATTTGCGGACGGCATCGCATCGACCCTGCAGGCGGCGCTCGATGCCTGGGAGAAAAGTGCCCCGGCTCTCGAGAAATTCGCGCGTTCCCTGGAATCGGGCAGCGCCGAGTCCTTCGAATTCAATCCGGCGCGCGCCCTGTCACCGCTGCCGCGCAGCTATCACTGGGTGGATGGCAGCGCCTACGTCAATCATGTCGAGCTGGTGCGCAAGGCGCGCGGCGCGACGATGCCCGAGTCCTTCTGGACCGATCCGCTGGTTTACCAGGGCGGCTCGGACGAGCTGCTGCCGCCAACCGGTGACGCTGCATTCGGCAGCGAAGACTGGGGTATCGACATGGAGGGCGAGGTCGCCGTCATCACGGACGACGTGCCGATGGGCATTGACGCGCGCGCGGCGCGAACGCACATCAAGCTCCTGATGCTGGTCAACGACTGGTCGCTCAGGAACCTGATCCCGGCGGAACTCGCCAAGGGATTCGGTTTCTACCAGTCGAAACCTGCTACGGCATTTTCGCCCATCGCAGTGACACCCGATGAGCTGGGCGATGCCTGGGACGGCGGCCGCGTGCACCTGCCGCTGGTCGTGCACCTGAACGACGGCCTGCTCGGCCGGCCGAATGCCGGTGAAGACATGACTTTCGATTTCGGCCAGCTGATCGCGCATGTTGCGAAGACCCGAAGACTCGGCGCCGGTACTATCATCGGCTCCGGCACGGTTTCGAATCGCGACCGGTCGCTGGGATCCTCCTGCCTCGCCGAGCGGCGCATGCTGGAGACCATCGAGCAGGGCCGGCCGGTGACGCCATTTCTTTCATTCGGCGACCGGGTTCGCATCGAGATGTTCGATGCGGCCGGTCAATCCATATTTGGCGCGATCGACCAGCGCGTCGTGAAGGCAGCATGATGAAACTGAAAGACCCTTCGCTGTTCCGCCAGCAGTGCCACGTCAATGGTGCCTGGGTCGATGCCACGGGCGGCGCGACGATTCCGGTCACCAATCCCGCGACGGGTGCCAAGCTCGGCACCGTGCCGTCGATCGACGCGAAGGGCACGGAAGCTGCCGTCGCCGCCGCGTATGCGGCTTTTCCGGCCTGGGCCGCGAAGACCGCAAAGGAACGCTCGGTGGTGCTGCGCCGCTGGTTCGATCTGATCATGGCGAATGCCGATGACCTCGCGGTGTTGATGACCGCCGAGCAGGGCAAACCGCTTGCAGAATCGCGCGGCGAGATCACCTACGCAGCGTCCTTCGTCGAATGGTTCGGCGAAGAGGCCAAGCGTGTTTATGGCGACCTCATTCCCGGCCACCAGGCCGACAAGCGCATCATGGTGCTGCGGCAGCCGGTCGGGGTCGTGGCCGCGATCACGCCCTGGAATTTCCCGGCCGCAATGATCACCAGGAAAGTGGCGCCCGCACTGGCCGCGGGCTGCACGGCGGTCTGCAAGCCGGCGACACAAACGCCCTACTCCGCACTCGCGCTCGCGGAACTCGGAGAGCGTGCCGGGTTGCCGGCAGGCGCCTTCAATGTCGTCACCGGTGCTGCGCGCGAGATCGGCGGCGTGCTGACCGGCGACGCGCGCGTGCGCAAGCTTTCATTCACCGGCTCGACCGAGATCGGCAAGCTGCTTGTGGCGCAGTGCGCGCGCACCATGAAAAAAGTCTCCATGGAACTCGGCGGCAATGCGCCATTCATCGTATTCGACGACGCCGATCTCGATGCCGCCGTATTGGGCGCCATCGCCAGCAAGTACCGCAATACCGGCCAGACCTGCGTCTGCGCCAACCGGTTGCTCGTACAGGCGGGTGTCTACGACGCGTTCGCCGCGAAGCTGGTTGCGACCGTGAAGAAACTGCGCGTCGGCGACGGGCTTGCCGGTGAGACCGACCAGGGGCCGCTGATTGACGCAAATGCTCTCGCCAAGGTCGAGGAACATGTTGCCGATGCGCTTGCGAAGGGCGCCAAGGTCGCGACCGGCGGGCGCCGTCATGCTCTTGGTGGCACTTTCTATGAACCGACCGTGCTCACCGGCGTGACGTCCGCGATGATGCTTGCGAAGGAAGAGACCTTTGGCCCGGTCGCGCCGCTGTTTCGCTTCGAGACCGAGGCGCAGGCCATTGCGATGGCGAATGACACCGAGTTCGGGCTCGCCGCGTACCTTTACACGCGCGACCTCGCGCGTTCCTGGCGGGTTTCCGAGGCACTCGAATACGGCATCGTCGGCCTCAACACCGGCATTATCTCGACCGAGGTCGCACCTTTTGGCGGCGTGAAGGAATCGGGCACGGGCCGCGAGGGCTCGAAGTACGGCATTCTCGAGTACACCGAGCTGAAATACGTTTGCGTGGGTGGGGTGCAGTAGCACGAATCAGTCTCCTCGCTATCCGGCAGGTCGTTGTTTCTTAACGTCAATTCTCCCTTTTTTTGCTGTGCAATAAATTGAACTTGACCCTCCTCGGGGGGTCTGTATCCTGTGCGCGGGCCTGCGGTGTCCCCCTCTCCGCCGGCTCCACGGCCGCCCCACCCCTGGGCGATCGGTTGTTTGTGTAACCCCTTAACCTGAAAGGAAATAATGATCATGAAGATCCTGAAAGCTATGACTGCGGGTCTGATGCTTGCGGCGCTGCCGTTGGCCTCTCACGCGGAGGACATGAGCTATTCGTTCGTGGACCTCGGCTATGTGGAGACCGAAATCGATGGTGTCGGCCCGTCACTTGACGGTTTCTCGCTACGCGGATCAGTCGGTTTCGCAGAGCACTACTTTGCATTCGCGGAGTATTCGAGCCAGAGCGTCTCCGGCATCGACCTCGACGTGACCGCGGTCGGCCTTGGTGGCCACTACGGCCTGTCGGACAACCTGGACTTGGTCGGCCGTGCCGGCTGGTTCAAGGCCGATGTCAGCGGTGGCGGCACGAGTTTCGACGACGACGGCTACCTGCTCTCAGCGGGTCTACGCGGCAAGATCGGCGAAAACGTCGAGCTCGAAGGCAATGTGATCTACACCGACCTCGGTGGATCCAACGGCGACGACACAGCGGTTGCGGTTGGTGGACGTTATTTCTTCACCAAGAACTTCGCAGTCGGTGCCGAGTACCAGCATGGCGACGACTCGTCGTCCGTCCTGGTCGGAGTGCGTTTCAGCTTCTAGGACCGACTATCGGTCTCCATGTCGCGGCCGGGAACCTCGTTCCCGGCCGCATTTTTTGGGCGATGCATTGAGCTTCGCGGGTAGGCGGGCATACGGTATTGTCCGCTCATGACTGCCCAAACAGGCGTACTGGTCGCCAACCTCGGCACGCCGGATGCGCCGACGACTGAAGCCGTGCGGCGTTTTCTCTCCGAGTTCCTGTCGGATCGGCGCGTCGTCGACCTGCCGCCCGCACTATGGCTGCCGCTGCTCCACGGCATCATCCTCCGCATCCGCCCGCAGCGGAGCGCCCGCGCCTACCGCGAGATCTGGACCGCGTCGGGCTCGCCACTCCTCTTCAACACGCAGGCGCTCGCGGCTGCGCTCGAGTTGCAACTCCAGTCCATGATGTCCGCGCCGGTGGCGGTCGTGACCGGAATGACTTACGGGAATCCGTCGATTTCCGCAGCGCTCGAAGAATTGCGCACGCGCGACGTGCAGAGGCTGCTGGTGCTGCCGCTATACCCACAGTACTCGGCTACGACGACTGCGTCGGTTTTCGATCGCGTGGAGGCCGCGCTCGGCAGCCTCGACTGGCAGCCGGAAGTTCTGAGCGTCGACGACTACCATGCCGATGCGGGCTACGTTGCGGCGCTCGCGGAGTCCCTCGCCGGCCGGATCGCTGATTTTGGGGCCGGCGTGCACCTGCTGTTTTCGTTCCACGGCCTGCCGCAACGCTACGTCGATGCGGGCGATCCTTACCAGCAGCAATGCCAGGCGACCGCGCGTCTCGTAGCGACACGGCTCACGCTGCCGCCGGAGGCCTGGG
>JAQBHG010000025.1:0-17526 GCA_032127975.1 Steroidobacteraceae bacterium | reverse complement strand
AGCGATCGACGACGGCCGCGCAGCGGCGTTGCTTCGGGGCATCGTCGATTTTTGCAGGGGCCGCCCCGGTTGATCGGTTTCCTCGATCGCATGGCTGCGGCGAGCCGGGCTCGCCTTGAGCAAGCCCGCGCACGTGAGCCGCTGACGGCGCTCCGCGCGAGGGCGCTTGCGACGCCGCAACCGTTGCCGCTGCGACTTCATGGCCGCTTCGACCTGATCGCCGAATTCAAGCGCCGCTCGCCGTCGCTCGGCCGCCTCGGCGACGACGACCTCGAAAGACGCGTTACCGCCTATGCCGAGGGAGGTGCGGCGGCAGTCTCCGTGCTGACCGAACCTTCGCAATTTCACGGCAACCTCGAACATCTGGCAACCGCCGCCACAACGCTGACGCCATTCAATGTTCCGGTAATGCGCAAAGATTTCCTCGTTGACCCATACCAACTCCACGAGGCGCGTGCAGCTGGGGCCGGCGGCGTACTACTGATAGTTCGCATGCTGTCTGACGAATCGCTACGCGAAATGCTCGACTGCGCCCGCGAGCTAGGTCTCTTCGTCCTCCTGGAAGCTTTCGATACCAATGACATTGCGCGCGCCACGGCCGAGGTGGCGGTGGGTGTCCCGGAGCGGAGCATAAAGTTCCTGCGAAGCGAGGGGACACCCCCGCCGGATCCCGGCCGTGGCGCGTTAGCGCCACCTCCGGATCCCGGCCGTGGCGCGTTGGTAATTCTCCTCGGCGTCAACTGCCGCGACCTCCAGACACTTGAAGTGATGCCACAGCGATTTATCGAAATGGCGAAAGCGCTTCCACCGGGCATGCCGTGCGTTGCGGAGAGCGGCATCAGTACGCCGGATGCGTGCGGCGAGGTCGCCCGCATCGGATACCAGTTGGCACTGGTTGGCAGCGTTCTGATGACTGCGCCGGATCCTGCCGGTGTGATTCGCACGATGATTGCAGCAGGCAGGGCAGCGGCATGAGCCTGCTGGTCAAGATCTGCGGCATGACAACCGACGAGGCGATCAACGCCGCCGTCGCGGCGGGTGCCGACGCCATCGGCTTCGTATTTCACGGACCATCACCGCGCAGCATCGAACCCTTGCGCGCAGCCGCGCTTGCAGGCTCGATACCGGCCGGTATCCTGCGCGTCGCGGTGACACTGCACCCATCGCAGGCGCTCGTCGATCGAGTGCTTGCCGAATTCCTGCCGGACGTCTGGCAGTCGGATGCGGCGGACTTCGAGGCGCTGCACTTGCCACCGACAATCACATGCTGGCCGGTCTGGCGCTCCGGCGTATCGTCGCCGGAGACACCGCCACCGCGGCTGCTATTCGAAGCGGCCGAAAGCGGCGCCGGCGCTCTGGCGGACTGGACTGCGGCGGCGCGCCTCGCGAAGTGTTGTGGACTGATTCTCGGTGGCGGTCTTGATGCGGCCAATGTCGGCGCTGCGATCGCTGCAGTGCGCCCCTACGGTGTCGACGTATCGAGCGGCGTGGAGCGCGAGCCCGGCGTCAAGGATCCGGCGATGATCCGGGCGTTCATCAAGGCGGCAAGGACCGCCGATCAGGGAGTAACATCATGAGTGCAGCACTTGCGGTTGATGAGGCCGGGCGCCTGCTGGCTGAAGAACTGGCCGGCCGCCTGCCTGACGGGCGCGGGCGCTTTGGCCCGTTCGGCGGGCGCTACGTGCCCGAGACGCTTGTGCCGGCGCTCGATCGATTGCAGGAAGGTGTGGAACGCTTTCTTCACACGCAGGAGTTCCAGAGTGAGTTCGCGCAGGAACTGACGAGCTGGGCCGGCCGGCCGACGGCGCTATCGCGGGCGAGTGGCCTGTCGAGGGAGTGGGGCGCCGAGGTATGGCTGAAGCGCGAGGATCTCGCACACACCGGTGCGCACAAGATCAACAATGCGATCGGCCAGGCATTGCTCGCAAGGCGGCTCGGTGCAGGACGCGTGATTGCGGAGACCGGCGCCGGCCAGCATGGCGTTGCGAGTGCCGCAGCCTGCGCGCGGCTTGGCCTGCCCTGCGTCGTTTACATGGGTGCGGTGGACATGGAGCGCCAGGCGCCCAATGTCGGTCGCATGAAACTCCTGGGCGCACAGGTCGTCCCGGTCACGAGTGGCGACCAGACATTGCGCGCCGCGATTGACGAGGCCCTGCGCGACTGGGTTGCGGACCCGATGGGCACCTACTATCTGCTCGGCTCCGCCGTCGGGCCGCATCCTTATCCGTACCTGGTGCGCGAACTGCAATCGGTGATCGGCCGCGAAGCGCGCGAACAGATGCTGGTCGCGGCGGGCGAACTGCCGGATGTGGCGATCGCCTGTGTCGGCGGCGGCTCGAACGCGATAGGGCTGTTCCATCCGTTCCTGAATGACGCCAGTGTCGCCTTGCTTGGCGTCGAAGCCGGCGGCCGCGGTCCCGGCCTCGGCGACAATGCGGCGACGCTCGCATTCGGCCGGCCGGGCGTACTGCAGGGAAGCTACACGATGCTGCTGCAGGACTCGAACGGACAGATCCAGGAAACCCATTCTGTTTCCGCCGGCCTGGACTACTCCGGTGTGGGGCCCGAGCACGCGCTGCTGCAGGCAACGGGCCGTGTGCGCTACGAGACCGCAAGCGACGATGAGGCGCTGGCAGCGGTCGATGCCTGCTGCCGCCTCGAAGGAATACTGCCCGCATTGGAAAGCGCTCATGCGTTGGCAGGTGCGCGCCGCCATGCCATTGAGCATCCGGGCAGCAGGATCCTGATCGGCTTGTCGGGGCGCGGCGACAAGGACATGTCCACGCTGCAGGCGACTCTGCTTGAGGATCGCAGCTGATGCTGCCGCGCGATGCCATTACCGAAGCGATCCGCGCTGCGTCACTGAGCGGCGGGCCGGCACTCGTGGCATTCCTGACGGCGGGCTTCCCTGGCCGCGAGCGATTCGCCGCGGATCTGCAGAAGGTGGGCGAAGCCGCAGACGTGATCGAGATCGGCGTGCCTTTTTCGGACCCGATGGCGGACGGCATGACGATACAGCGCTCGAGCCGCGCGGCGCTTGCCGAAGGCGTGACGCTCGCCTGGATCATCGCGGAGCTATCGAACCTCGCGAAGCGCCCGCGCGCACCGCTGCTGCTGATGAGCTACCTCAACCCGCTGCTCGCCCATGGCATCGGACGCCTGCCGGCGGAAGCCCGCGCCGCGGGGATAGCCGGTTTCATCGTGCCTGACCTGCCATTCGAGGAATGCACTGACCTGCGCGCGGCGCTGTCCGGTGAGGGCATGGCGCTCGTGCAGATGGTGACGCCCGTGACGCCGCCGGCACGGCTTGCGATGCTTGCGCGCGAATCGGAAGGGTTCGTTTACGCAGTCACGATGACCGGAACGACCGGCCGTGACGTGGCCGTGCCCGATGCCGTGCTCGATTACCTTGATCGCGTGCGCGCCGCGGCGGCAATGCCGGTCTGCGCGGGCTTTGGAATTCGCCACGCAGCCCAGGTCACGCGCCTTTCCGGTCACACGGACGGCGTCATCGTGGGCTCGGCGCTGGTCGAGGCGCTGGAACGCGGCGAGGATCCTGCGGCATTCCTGCGCGGCCTGCGTGCCGGTTGAATGCCGCCCGCACGGGCGGCGCCGGATTCAGCGCTTGCTGTAGAGGTGCGTGAAGCGATCCGTCTTGCCGCGCACGGCGGGATCGAAGACCAGCTTTGCCAGGTCGTCGCCCGGATTCCGGTACCCGTCCCAGGTCTTCTCGAGCTTGAAGCCGTGACTTGCGATGTCCTGCTTTGCGAATTGCTCGTCGATGCGATGCAAGGCCTGTGTGGACGAATTGCCGGATCCAGCTGGGGCGGCGTGGTCCACGATCAGCAGGCGCCCGCCGGGTTTCAAGGCGGCGTGCAACTGGTCCAGAAACCCGCTCGCGTCTATGGCGGGCCAGCCATCCTTCTCGTCCACGTAGTACAGGTCGTGATAGGACATGAAGATCACGATCATGTCGAAGGCCTTGCTGCCGAGCTTCAGGTTGCAGGTCTCGACGGTGATCTGGTCGGCGTTCGGCACACGGTCTCTTTCGAATCGCGGTTTGAGCTCCTTGCCGGCGAAATTGAAGTAGGGGGCGTTGTTGACGAGCTGGACATGGCCTTCGGGGCCGACAGCCCGCGCCATCAACTCGGTCCAGTAGCCACCACCGCCGAACACGTCGGCGATCTTCATGCCTGGCGCGACGCCCGCGAACGCCATCATCTCGGCGGGACGATCACGCTCATCCCGCTCGCGATCCTTGTCACTGCGCTCGGCGGCGGCAACCGCAGCGGTGATATTGGCCGGCACGGCCTCGGCATGCAGTGTTGCTGAGCCGAAGATCAGCAGGGCGGCGGCGATGAGTTGGCGGCGCATGGGAGTCTCCCGGGACAAGGAAAATGGAATTCGATGCATGAAACTATAGGTCGCGCCAGCCGGCTCCATGCAGGGCCTGAGCCGACCGGTTGGCGGGCTGCGGCGAAGCGTTTATTCGCCGCCGCCCTGGACGCCACGGCGGTAGTCGAGGGCCGGTGCGCGGTCGCCAAGCATCGGCGAGTACTGGAAGTCCGGTCCGCGGCGCAGTTCAAGTTCTGCGCGGGCATTTGCGAGCAGTTCGGGATGCGTAAAGATTTCCTGGCCCGTCAATGCCAGCACCTGCGACGCGTGCTGCATCCCCTTGAAACCGATACTCATGCCACCGGCGGCAGCGGCCTGCCAGCTGTGGGCCGACGTGCCAGGCACCCAGGTGGCAATGCGCAGGCCGGTGGTCGGCACATTCCAGCTGATGTCGGCGACATCCGTGGAGCCGATGCCCGGGCGTTCGAAGTCAAAATCCTGCACGTCCGATTCGGATCCCAGCGGCATGTTCGGTTTCATCAGGCTTGAGTACAGCGTTTCGGCAAACGCCTGCTCGTCGGGTGAATAACTCATGCCGCCCACCTCCGCCAGCTTCGAGTACATCACGCGTGCAAGTGTTTCATTCGGCAGGATGCTGTAGACGCCGCCGATCACTTCGTAATCCATCGTGGTCCCGGTGCCAAGCGCAGCACCCTCGGCAGCCTTGACCACGCGATCGAAGATTTCCTCGACCATGGTCGGGTCGGCATGGCGGACGTAGTAATAGGACTCCGCAAAATCCGGAACGACATTGGGGGCCGAGCCGCCGCTGGTGATGACGTAATGAATGCGGGCATCGGATGGCACGTGCTCGCGCATCATGTTGACCATGTTGTCCATCGCTTCGACGGCATCGAGTGCGGAGCGCCCGCGGTCCGGCGCGCCGGACGCGTGCGAAGACACACCGTGAAAACGGAATTTCGCTGTCTTGTTGGCGAGCGATCTGCCCAGTCCGGCGGAATTGGTGTCAGAGGGGTGCCAGTGCAGCACCGCACCCACGTCCTTGAACAGGCCCGCGCGCACCATGTATACCTTCCCGGCACCGCCTTCCTCGGCGGGCGTTCCATAGAGGCGGATCGTTCCGGGGGTGCCGCTTTTTTGCAGCCAGTTCTTCAGGGCGATCGCCGCGGAAACGCTGGCCGTGCCAAACAGGTGATGCCCGCAGGCATGGGCGGAGTGTTTGTCAGGCAGCGGATTGCGCAGCGGCGATGCGTCCTGGGTGATGCCGGGCAGTGCGTCGTACTCGGCCAGCATGCCGATCACCGGCTCGCCCTTGCCCCAGCTCGCCACGAATGCCGTCGGCATGCCCGCAACACCGGCCTCGACCTTGAAACCGGCAGTGGCGAGCTCCTTCTGCAGCAGCGCCGAACTTTTCACTTCCTGGTAGCCGACTTCGGCCCAGTTCCAGATCGACTGGGCGACCTCCGCATCGTGCCCGGCACGACCGGCCAGGAACTGCCGGATGCCGTCATCGGCCTGCGCGGCCGCAGACAAAAGAACGCCGAACATGGCCAGGGAAATATTGAGCTTCATGATTCAGTCCCGGTGCTGGGGCGGCAAGCTTAGCGCCCGGGGCCGGGCGCATCCACCCCCGATCCGCTACGATTGCCTGCGATGACGGCCAGCCGATTCATCATGATCGGAAAGCGATTCCGCGGACCGCCGCAGTCCGGCAACGGCGGCTATGTCTGCGGCCTTCTGGCAGGGGCTGCGGGCTCGCCCCTGACGGTTCGCTTGCTGCGGCCGCCACCGCTCGATCAGCCGCTCGGGATCCGCGAGGATCCGGAAAATTCGCAGATACTGCTGATGAGTGGCGAGGAGCCCGTGGCCAGCGGCCGGCTGGGTAGCTGCGATCTCGAAGTGCCGGAACCGCCGCCCTATGCCGAGGCGCTAGCCGCGGCGAGGGGCTATGAAGGATTTCGCGAGCATGCCTATCCGGGCTGTTTCGTCTGTGGACCCGAGCGCGCGCGCGGCGATGGCATGCGGATCTTCGCATCGGCGATCGCGGGTCGTGAGCTGTACGCCGCCGCCTGGCTGCCGGATGAATCGCTGGCCGGAGCGGATGGCAAGGTCCTGCCGGAGTTCATGTGGGCGGCGCTCGATTGCCCCGGTTTCTTTGCGATCGGTCTCGCGGCGCGCGGCCCGCTGCTCGGCGAGTTCACCGCGCGCGTCGACCGGCGCGTGCATGCGAACGAAGCCTGTGTCGTGATCGGCTGGTCGACCGGGCACGATGGCCGCAAGCACTACTCGGGAACGGCCGTGTTCGACGACAACGGCGAGCTCTGCGCGCGAGCCACCGCAACCTGGATCGAACTCAAGCGTTAGCGGCGGAGGCGGCTCGCAATCAGCAGCGCGCCACCGGCGGCGAGCAGCCACCCAGCCCATCCGGGCGGCGTTCCAAGCGAAAGCCAGATGACGCCGCCCAGCAGCGAGGCAGCTCCCGCGATGACGGTATCGGTGCGCCGACGGCTCTCGCGCAACTCGTCCCGCAGCGCTTCCAGCGACGCGGACTCGGTACGCACGACGATGCGTTCGTCGTAGGCCTTGCGGATCTCCCGCCGCGCGATGACGGGCAGGAGCTTCAGCGCCTCGGCGACATCCGGCCAGTTGTTACGGATGTGCCTGAATATTGCCCTCGGCCCGGTGCGCTCGCGCATCCAGTCGCGCAGGATCGGCAGTGCCGTCTTCCAGAGGTCAAGTTCGGGATACAGGTCGCGCCCGACGCCCTCGATGTTCAGCAGCGTCTTCTGCAGCAGGATCAGCTGGGGCTGGATCTGCATCTGGAAGCGTCGCGCGATCTCGAACAGGCGCAGCAGCACGAGGCCGAAGGAGATTTCCTTCAGCGGCTTGTTGAAGATCGGCTCGCAGATGGTGCGCACGGCACTCTCGAGCTCGTCCACGCGCGTACCGGCCGGCACCCAGCCGCTCTCCACGTGCAGCACCGCGACCTTGCGGTAGTCGCGCTCGAAGAAGGCCAGGAAATTACCTGCAAGGTAGAGCTGGTCGCGCGGGTCCAGGGTGCCGACGATGCCGAAATCCACTGCTACATACTTTGGCTTCGCCGGATCGCTGACATCCACGAAGATGTTGCCGGGATGCATGTCGGCGTGGAAGAAGTTGTGCCAGAACACCTGCGTGAAGAAGATCTTCACGCCGTTTTCCGCAAGCAACCGGATATCCGTGCCGAGCGCACGCAGCTGCGCGACGTCTGAAATCTGGACGCCATGGATGCGCTCCATGACCATGACCTCACGCCGGCAGAGATCCCAGTGAACCTCCGGCACGTGCAGCATCGTGGAGTCCGCGAAATTGCGCTTCAGCTGAGAGGCATTGGCGGCCTCGCGCATGAGGTCAAGCTCATTCAGCACGGTCGTTTCGTACTCGGCGACCACCTCGGTCGGCCGGAAGCGCCGCGAGTCGCTCCAGTAACGCTCTGCGAGTGCCGCAAGTGCGTGCAGCACCTCGATATCGCGGCCGATCACCTTGCGCATGCCCGGCCGCAGGACCTTGACCACGACTTCGCGGCCGTCGACCAGCGTCGCCGCATGTACCTGTGCTATGGAAGCGGCCGCCAATGGAGTTTCGTCGAAGCTGCCGAACAGCCGGCTGACCGGGCTCTCGAGCTCTGCCTCGATGCGTGCCCTGGCGACGTCGCCCGCGAATGGCGGCACTCGGTCCTGGAGTTTCGCAAGTTCATCGGCGATGTCCACCGGCAGCAGGTCGCGCCGGGTTGACAGGAGCTGGCCGAACTTGACGAAGATCGGCCCGAGGTCCTCCATGGCGCGACGCAGGCGTTCCGCCCGCGTGCCGCGGCGGCGCCTGAACCAGGTCCACGGCGAGAAATAGAACACGAATCTCAGCGGCCGGTACAGGTGCGTTGCGCGGACGAAATCATCCAGGCCGTAGCGCACCAGCACGCGATGAATGGTCAGCATGCGCCCGGCGACGCGCAGCGAAATCAATTCCGCATCCTCGGCCGTTCGAGCTGCTCAATCCGCGCCTCCAGCCGGTCGGTCGCCTCGCGGACGGCATCCACTGCTGCCAGGAACTCGTCAACCTCGATCCTTGCCGGCACGTCACGTCCTTCCTCGGTCAGGTATTCGGCGACGTTCTGCGCGAATGTGTCGCGCGCCTTCTTCCCGAAACGCACGGCGCCGCGCGCGAGATTCGCGAGGTGGTGCGCGAACGCATCACCGGTGACTCGCGAAAGCTCTTCCTCGAAGTCCGGCTGTGCGACGGCAAACAGTTTCTGGAATCCCTGTGCGATCTCGGCGTCGCCCGAGATCTGAAGGCCGCCGCTGCGAAATGCCTGCGCGGTGTCCGGAGCGGCGAGCCTGGCAAGCGACAACGGCGTGCCTTCGATCGTCGCATTGGCAGTGGCGTCGCCGCCGCGTCCGATCGCAATCCGTTCTTCCGTCGCCTCGATGCGGACACGAAATGGCGTCGCGGTAACCCTGATTTCCAGCGACTTGCCGGCGACCTGTGCGAGCAGTCCACGCGCGCGCGACGAACCGGCAATGTTGCGGTTCAGCAGGGACTCCAGCGGGCGCAGCAGTGGATCAGGTGTCATGAACACTCAGTAAACGTTGCCGCTGTGCAGCGCGACGATGCCGCCGGCAAGGTTGTGCCAGCGACAGTCGTCGAATCCCGCTTCGCGCATCATTGCCGCGAGCGCCGGCTGGTCCGGATGCATGCGGATCGATTCCGCAAGATAGCGATAGCTGGCCTCGTCGCCGGCGATGACGCGTCCCAGTGCCGGCAGCAGGCTGAATGAATAGGCATCGTAGAGGGGCTTCAGGCCCGCGACCCGCGGCTGCGAGAACTCGAGCACCAGCAGGCGCCCGCCCGGCCGCAGCACGCGGCGCATCGAGGAAAGTGCCGCTGCCTTGTCGGTCACATTGCGCAATCCGAAGCCGATCGTCACGCAGTCGAAGCTGCGGTCAGGAAATGGCAGGCATTCGGCATTCGCGATGACGAAGGCGACATTGCTGGCGATGCCCTTGTCGAGCAGCCGGTCACGGCCGCGCGACAGCATTTCCCAGTTGATGTCGGTCAGCACTGCGAGACCCGACGATCCGACCTGGCGCGCGATGCCCGCCCCGAGATCGCCGGTGCCGGAAGCAACGTCGAGTGCGCGCTGGCCGGGCCGCAGACCGGTCTGCGACAGGGCAAACCGCTTCCAAAGCCGGTGCATGCCCCCCGACATCAGGTCGTTCATCAGGTCGTACTTGCCTGCGACCGAATCGAACACGCCACGCACACGCCCGGCTTTTTCGGACGCAGCAACCTGCTCGTATCCGAAATCGACGGAACCGTCGCGCGGCTGACGGGAAGTCCCTGATTTCATTGGTTTGTCTTGCCTGGCCTCAGGCAGATTCTACCTTGAGCAGGCGCTAGACAGGCAGCTTGCGTTCGTAGCCGAGCTTTTCGCAGCGTTCGAGGTAGCGGTTCCATTTGCGGTCATATTCGGCGCCGAGCTCGCGCAGGTAATCCCAGCTGTAAAGCCCGGTGTTGTGGCCGTCATCGAAATGCAGCCGGACCGCATAGACTCCGACCGACTCGACTTGTGTCACTCGCACCGATTCCTTCGCGAGTTCCAGCTTGCCTTCGCCACCGCCGTGACCGCGCACTTCGGCGGAAGGTGAGTAAACCCGGAGGTACTCAAATGGCAGCGAATAGCGCGTGCCGTCCGGCCAGGCGACCTCGACGACCTGCGACTTGCGCTTGACCTTGATTTCGCTTGGCGCATCCATGGGCCGCTACTTGCGCCGCCTGGCGCGCGGGTGGGACTCGTCATAGACGCGGGCCAGGTGCGCAAAGTCGAGGTGCGTATAGACCTGTGTCGTGCTGATGTCGGCGTGCCCCAGCAATTCCTGAACGCCGCGAAGGTCGCGGCTGGATTCGAGCAGGTGCGTCGCAAACGAATGCCGCAACAGGTGCGGGTGAACCGGTACGCCAAGTTCGCTGCCGGCGGCCCAGCGGCGAATGCGTAGCTGGATTGCGCGCGCCCCGAGGCGCCGTCCGCCCTGCCCGACGAACAATGCCTTGACACCGGGCTTTGCGATGGAGGCTCGCTCCGACAGCCAGCTGCGCAATTGCACGATGGCCTGGCGGCCGACCGGCAGGATCCGGGTCTTCGATCCCTTGCCGAGCACGCGCACCGTGCGATCGGCAAGATCGAGATCCGTGACGTCGAGACCGGCGAGTTCAGCCAGCCGCAGGCCCGAGGAATACAGCAGCTCCAGCATTGCGAGATCGCGCCGCGACAGGGGGTCGGTGGTTTTTCGCTCCAGCAGGCTCGCGACCTGGTCGACATCCAGCGTCTTCGGCAGGCGTCTTGGTGCCTTGGGCGCACGAATGTCGGCCGCTGGATTGGCTTCGATCACGCGTTCGCGGATCAGGTAATTGAAGAACCCGCGCAACGCGGACAGCCGGCGCTGCACGCTGCGCGGCCCGAGACCGTCACGGTGCTCGCGCGCCGCAAACGTGCGAATGTGGAAATTGTCCAGCCTGGTCCAGTTCGCGAGGCGCTCGACGTCGCAGAAAGCGGCGAGTGCGCCAAGGTCCCGGCGGTAGCTGGATTCGGTGTTCGGTGACAGCCTGCGCTCGGTCCGCAGATGGGCCAGGTAGCGCTCGATCCAGGCGCTCGCGCCGGCCTGCATCAGTCCGCTGCGAGTGCGGCCGCGATCAGTTCGCCGATGTGCTGCAGGAAATCCGTGCTCATGGTCGGATTGAAGCGCTGCACATCGTTCGAGCCACAGGCCAGCAGGCCGAGGCTGCCCTTGGGTCCGAGCGGCACCAGCGCAACCGAGCCGATCGCAACGGACCCGGTGCCGAACAGGAAATCGCGCTGTGAATCGCGCAACTGCCCGCAACGCGGCTTGCCGGAGCTGAAGAGCGTCTCGAAGGAACGCAGGTCCGGTGAGTCGGCCGCCACCACGCGCAGGAAGCGGGAATCCGCGAGATTTGCGGGAGCGGTGCCAGGCGTGATCACGAGCACCGACTCGCCGGCGTCGAAGTCCTCGCGCAGCGAGGCTTCCACGGTCCTGATGACCGCCGCGCGATCGCCTGCGGCGATCAGCCGGCGCGCCATCACCAGTACGCGTGCGCCTAGCGTGTCATTCTCGCGTGCGACGTCGACAAACTCCTTGAGCTTGCGCTCGAGTTGCCGGTTGCGCTCGCGCAGCACCTCGACCTGGCGCTCCAGCAGCGAGACTGTGGTTGCGCTGCCGCGCGAATCGGGGAGGCGGATTTTCGCCAGCAGCTGGGCATGCCGGTCGAAGAATTCGGGCGTCGCGGAAAGATAGGAAGCGACGGCTTCTTCGTCGACTTCGGCGATTTCGAGCCCTCGCACTGGACGTGTCGTCATAATGCAACTTCCCCCCCGAAAGCCGTTTCGGCCGGTCCGGTAATCCAGATCGGTTCTCCCGGCCCTTTCCATTGTATGTGCAATCGCCCGCCCGGCAGGTCGACATTCACTTTTGCATCCAGCAATCCGTGGCGCTGGCCGACGGCCACGGCGGCGCAGGCCCCCGTCCCGCAGGCCCGCGTCTCGCCGGTGCCACGCTCGTGGACGCGCAACTTGATATGGGTGCGATCGACCACTTCCATGAATCCGACATTGGTGCGCTTCGGAAAACGCGGGTGATGCTCAATCGCTGGGCCCAGGCGGGCGACCGGTGCATCCGCGACCGAGGGAACGCGGATTACTGCGTGCGGGTTGCCGATCGAGACGGCGCCGATCTCGACCTCACTCTCACCGACGGTGAGCGGGTAGACATAGGCCTCGCCGCTCGCCTCGAAGGGTAGCGCCGCCGGGTCGAAGTCCGGCACGCCCATTGCGACCGATACCTGGTCGCCACTCATTTTGGCGTGGATCATTCCCCCGGGGCTGTCCAGGATCAATTCCGACGACTTGGTGCCCGTTTTTTTCCCATGGAGATAGCGGGCGATGCAGCGCGCGCCGTTACCGCATTGCTCCACCTCGCGGCCGTCGGCATTGAAGATGCGGTAATAGGCGACGGTACCCTCGCGCCGGGGCGGCTCGAGCATCAGCGCCTGGTCGAAGCCGATGCCGGTGTAGCGATCGGCGAGCCGGCGGATGGTTTCGGCGTCGGGCGGGCCGCCCGCTGGAGCATCGAAGATGATGAAGTCGTTGCCGAGTCCATGCATCTTCGTGAAGCGCATGGCCGGATTCTAGCGCGATTTGGCGTTTAGAATGCGCTCATGCAGATCCATGCGAAACAGGCGGACATCACGACGCTGGTGGTCGATGCGATCGTCAATGCGGCCAATACGTCCCTGCTGGGCGGCGGTGGCGTGGATGGCGCGATCCATCGCGCGGCCGGCCCGGGATTGCTCGCCGAGTGCCGCAAGCTTGGCGGCTGTGCGACCGGTGACGCGAAAATCACCGCGGGATACCTCCTGCCTGCGCGACGCGTCATCCATGCCGTGGGTCCGGTCTGGACGGGCGGGGAGAGCGGCGAGCCACAGCTCCTGCGCTCCTGCTACAAGCGCTCGCTGGAACTGGCGGAGCAGCACGGCTTGGCGTCGATCGCGTTCCCGTCCATCAGTACGGGCGTTTACGGTTATCCCGTTGAGCCTGCGGCGCGGATCGCGATCCAGGCGGTGCGGGAGTTCGCCGCGCAGGCCACGACACTGCGTGAGACGATATTCTGCTGCTTCTCGGCGGAGGTTCTCGGCGTGTACCAGAGGCGGTTGGCAGCATGATCGAAGGGGACCGCCTGCCGACGCTTGCAGCACCGCGCGTGGCCCTGCGCTGGCTGACCGAGGCCGACGTCGGGGCCCTCTATGCGATTTTCTCGGATCCGGCTGTTATGCGTTATTGGTCGACGCCGCCCATGTCGGATATTGCGCAGGCAAGGAGCCTGGTCGCCGACATTCATGACGCCTTCCGCACCCGACGCCTTTTCCAGTGGGGCGTGGCGCGGCTCGAGGACGACCGTATCGTCGGCACCTGCACATTGTTCGCCATCAACGAGCCGCAGGGCCGCGCCGAAGTCGGTTATGCGCTTGGCCACGAGTATTGGGGCCGCGGCTACATGCACGAGGCGCTTACGGCGCTGGTCGACTTCGCCTTCGGGAAGCTCGCAATGCGACGGCTGGAGGCCGATGTCGATCCGCGGAATGCGGGCTCGGTGCGCGCGGTGGAACGGCTCGGCTTCCGTCGCGAAGGGCTGCTGCGTGAGCGCTGGAAGGTCAACGACGAGTTGCAGGATTCGATGGTGCTGGGCCTGCTGAGTCGCGAATGGCGGAATTCCTGATCGTGCCATTCCGGCGCGAGCTTGCGCCGGCATTCCAGCGGCTCAACCTCGATTGGATCGAGCGGTTATTTGTGGTCGAGGAGGCTGATCGCAAGGTCCTCGGCGACCCCGAGCGTGCAATCATCGCGCCGGGCGGCCAGATCTTCTTTGCGATGGACGATGGCAATCCTGTCGGCACGGTCGCGATGCTGCGTAGCTCACCAGAACGATTCGAGCTCGCCAAGATGGCAGTTGCTTCGTCGCATCAGCGGCGCGGAATCGGTGAAATGCTGGGCGGGGCGGGCATCGCATTTGCCCGTGATGCCGGCGCAGCGTCGGTTTTCCTGCTGACCAACAGCAGCCTGGGCGGGGCGATCCGTCTCTATGAACGCCTGGGATTCCGTCATGCACCCGATCCCGATCCACCCGAATACGCCCGGGCGGATGTCTACATGGAGTTGCCAATTGACCGGTCTGGGAGTTAATTAGGAGGCACGATGCACAAGAGCATGCTGTCCGGATTCATCATCGATTGCCAGACTGGCGACCTGAAATCTGCCGCGTCATTCTGGTCTGCAGCGCTCGGCATGGACACGAAGGTTCTTCCAGGCCAGGAAGGCGACAAGTACGTGCGCCTCGTCGATCCCAATGACCGGGTGGATGTCGAAGTGCAGACGGTCGACCACGAGAGTCGCGTGCACCTCGACATCGAGGCGGATGATGTAGAAGCTGAGGTCCGGCGGCTCGAGAAGCTGGGGGCGAAACGCGTCGAGCAGATCCGCTCCTGGTGGGTCATGCAGGCGCCGACCGGGCAGAAATTCTGCGTCGTGCGCTCGCACAGCGCCACATTTGCAGAGCGCGCGCGCGACTGGGATTGAAGCGGGTAACCATCCAGAGGGGAAACGACCATGGCGACATTCATGCAGCGATTTGGCGGGCAGACCTACGCGCTGATGCGCATCGTTTCGGGTTTCCTGTTCCTCTGGCACGGGACCAGCAAGTTCTTCGGATTTCCCAAGCCGTCGGGGGCGCCGGAATGGGTCGTTTACAGCGCGGGTTCGATCGAGCTGGTCGGCGGGACGCTGATCATGATCGGCTTGTTCACGCGCTGGGCGGCATTCATCGCCTCCGGAATGGCGGCCGCCGCCTACTGGATGGTGCACGCCAAGCAGGGCTGGTTGCCGATCATCAATGGCGGCGAGCTCGCTACCTTGTATTGCTTCATATTCCTTTACGTCTCTGCGAACGGTGCCGGCATCTGGAGCATCGACGGCATGCGCGGCAAGTCCGGCGGCTGAACGTACGCCCGATGTTCGTCAAGGTTTGCTGCATCGCCGACCTTGCGGAGGCAAAGCTCGCGGTTTCGGCCGGCGCTGCTGCCATCGGGCTCGTGTCCGAGATGCCGAGCGGACCCGGCGTCATCTCCGATGAACTGATTGCCGAGATCGCCGCCGCGATCCCGCGCCCGACCGAGACATTCCTGCTGACCGCGCGCCGCGATGCCGACGCGATTGTCGAACAGCACCGGCGCACCGGCACGACAGCGCTGCAACTCGTCGATCAGGTACCTGTCGCAGAACTGCACCGGTTGCGCAGGCAGCTTCCGGGCGTGCGCCTGGTTCAGATCGTGCACGTCGGCGGCGAGGAGGCCGTGGATGAGGCACGCCGGGCTGCAGCCATCGTCGATGCGCTGCTGCTGGACTCCGGCAACCCGGGCTTGCCGGTCAAGGAGCTGGGTGGCACGGGCCGTGTGCACGACTGGTCATGCAGCCGGCGGATCCGCGACACCGCAGGTGTGCCCGTGCTTCTGGCGGGCGGCCTGCATCCCGGCAATGCCAGGGCGGCGATCGAGGCGGTGGCACCCGACGGCCTGGATGTCTGCAGTGGTCTCCGGACCGGCGGACGGCTGGACCCCGGCAAGCTGGCGGCATTCATCGCAGCAATCGGCTGATATGATCCCGATCCGGCAAGTGCCGAGGGGAGATGAGCCATGATCGGTTATGTGTGCCTGGGTACGAACGACTTGCCGCGTGCGGCTAAATTCTACGACGCGCTGCTCGCCGGGATCGGCGCGAAGCGCTTCATGGAATTCGAGACATTCATCGCGTGGAGTGCCGGTCATGACAAGCCGGGCATCGCGCTGACGAAGCCGTTTAACGGCAAGCCGGCGACGGTCGGCAATGGCGTCATGGTTGCGATAGTCGTGGACAGCACGGACAAAGTCGACAAGCTGTATCGCAAGGCAATCGAACTTGGCGGCACTGACGAGGGCCCCGCCGGTCCGCGTGGCGATCAATTCTATGCCGGCTATTTCCGCGATCCCGACGGCAATAAGCTGTCCTTCTTCCATATGAAATGAGCGGCAGCGCTCCATACTCGATTACGACCGTCGCCGGCTGGGCCGACATGGACGCCAACGCGCACATGGCGAATGTCGCCTACATGAACAAGTGCGTGGATTCACGCATGAGCTTCTTCACGCAGAATGGCTTTTCGGGGACCGAGTTTGCGCGACGCAGGATCGGGCCCGTCGTGCGGCGCGACGAGATCGAGTACTACCGCGAAGTGGCGTTGCTCGAGCCGTTGACGGTCACGCTGAGGCTCGGCGGCTGCGCGGCGGACGGCTCGCGCTTCCGGCTCGTCAATGAAGTGCTGCGCGCCGACGGCGAGGTTGCGGCACGCGTGCGCTCCGAGGGAGGCTGGCTCGATCTTGTGACGCGCAAGCTGACCGCGCCACCGCCCGAGATCATGTCTGCCCTGCAGCGATTGCCGCGCAGCGATGACTTCGAGGAACTTCCGTCGAGCCTGCGCACATGAATAATTATCACGGCGGCTGCCACTGTGGCGTGCTGGGATTCGAGTTCCAGACTGCACTCGAGCCGCCGTCCTGGTCCATCCGCACCTGCCAGTGCACTTACTGCCGCGCGCATGGCGCGGTCTACACATCCGATCCGGCGGGGGTGGTTCGATTCACGCATCGCCAGCCGCAACTGCTGTTGCGCTATCGTTTCGCGCACAAAATGGCTGATTTCATTTTTTGCGGGCGCTGCGGCGGTTATCTTGGTGCGGTCACCGAACTGGATGGCCGGACGCTCTTCGTGATCAACACTCTTGCACTGGATCCGCGGCCGGCCGGATTGGCGGCTGGCCAGGCAATGTCCTATGAAGGAGAAACCAGCGGCTCGCGTGATTCGCGCCACGCGGCGCGCTGGACGCCGGTCCGCGATTCCTAGCGCTGCAGCACGTATTCGCCCGGCGCATCGCCGAGCGGCGGGTAGCCGGCTTCGGGCGCGCCCATCGCGGGTGGCGCCGTTCGCGCAGGCGAGGAGTGGGTCTTGAGCCATTCCGCCCAGGTCGGCCACCAGGAGCCCGGCAATGGCGCCGTCGTCGTGAACCACTCTTCCGCACCGACCGGCGCATCGCCGGTGCTGCTCGTGCGCACGCGATGACGGCGCTTCGGGTGCACGGGCCCGCTGATGATGCCGGCATTGTGACCGCCGCTGGTCAGCAGGAACGTGAATTCGGGTGACGAGGTCTGCGTGCTGACCTTGTAAACGGACTTCCACGGCGCGACGTGGTCGGTTTCGGTGCCGACCACGAACATCGGCACGTGGATGTCGGCGAGCTGGATATTCTCGCCCTCGACCTTGAAGCGGCCTTCCGCCAGGTCATTCCGGAGGTACAGCCCGAGCAGGTATTCCGTGTGCATCTTCCACGGCATGCGCGTGCCGTCGGCATTCCAGGCCATCAGGTCGATCATGCCCTCGCGTTCGCCCTTGAGATAGGACTTCACGGCCGGCTGCCACAGCAGGTCGTGCGCGCGCAGCATCGCGAATGCGCCGCCCATCTTCGATGAATCCAGTACGCC
>JAQBHG010000024.1:0-16088 GCA_032127975.1 Steroidobacteraceae bacterium | reverse complement strand
TAGCTGCGATGAATGCCCTCGGCAAACAATTTGGCCTCGTGCAGGTCGGGCTGCGCGGTCTCGCACCAGATCAGGTCCGCAAATGGCGCATAGGCCACGCCACGGGCGATTGCCTGGTCGAGGCTGGCCTTGACCGGGAAGAAGCCTTCGCTCGTGCGGTCCCTCGATGTGATGAACGGATGGTCGCGCTCGTCTACATCCGAGGTCAGCAGCGACGCGGATTCGGCGTCTGTGCGACCGACGACGACAGTGGGCACGTCGCAGATGTCGGCAGCGAGGCGCGCGGCCACGAGCTTATTGATGGCTTCCTGTGTCGGCACCAGCACCTTGCCGCCCATATGACCGCACTTCTTGGCGCTCGAGAGCTGGTCCTCGAAATGCACGCCGGCGGCGCCAGCATCGATCATGGCCTTCATGAGCTCAAAGGCATTCAGTACCCCGCCGAATCCCGCCTCGGCATCCGCGACGATGGGTTGCAGCCAGTCGATCGAGTCGTCGCCTTCGCCATGGCAGATCTGATCGGCACGCAGCAGGGTGTTGTTGATGTGCCTGACGATCGCGGGGACGGAATCCGCCGGGTACAGCGACTGGTCCGGGTACATTTGACCGGCCAGGTTTGCATCGCCTGCGACTTGCCAGCCCGACAGATAGATGGCCTTGAGGCCGGCCCTGACCTGCTGCATTGCCTGGTTGCCGGTCAGCGCGCCGAGCGCATTGACGTAGGGCTGCTCCTGCAGGTGGCGCCAGAGCTTTTCGGCACCCAGGCGCGCCAGCGAGTGTTCCACATGCACGGTGCCGCGCAGCCGTAACACGTCTTTCGCGGAATAGCCGCGCTGCGTGCCGCTCCAGCGCGGACTGGACTTCCACTCCTGCTCGATTTGGGCCGCCGTCTTCGGGGTCATCTGGTTCTCCAGTCTCAGTCGATATATTGGTAGGCAACAAGCGTCAGGAATGGCTCGAAATCCGTACTCGCGGTCAACTGGTCCACCAGTTCGCTGGCGCGCGCGTAATGGCCCGTGGCATAGCCGGACTCGCCGACTTCCGCGCGGATTTTCGCAAGCTGCTCGGCCATCAATTCGCGCACCATCTTGAGTGTCACGGTGCGAAGGTCCAGCAAGCGGCTCCCATGGCGCACCCACTGCCAGAGCTGGGCGCGGGAGATCTCCGCGGTCGCCGCGTCCTCCATCAGGTGATGGATCGGCACACAGCCATTGCCGCCGAGCCACGCCGCGAGATAGCGGACGCCGACGTCGATATTGCTGCGAAGCCCCGCTTCAGTGATGTCGCCCTCCGGCACGCGCAGCAGATCGGCGGCACTGACGGTGACATCCTCGCGCATCTTGTCGAGGTTGTTCGCCGCCGGCATCAAGCGGTCGAAGATGTCACGCGCAACGAACACCAGGCCCGGATGCGCGACCCAGGTGCCGTCGTGACCGTCGCCCGCCTCGCGTTCCTTGTCGGCGCGCACGCGCGAAAGCGCGACTTCGTTGGCCTCCGGATCGTTCTTGATCGGAATCTGGGCGGCCATGCCGCCGATCGCGAAGGCGCCGCGCCGATGGCAGGTCTTGATCACCAGCTGCGAATAGGAGCGCAGGAAATGCGATGTCATCGTGACCGTGTTGCGGTCCGGCAGCACAAAGTCGGCGCGGCGGCTGAATTTCTTGATGAAGCTGAAGATGTAGTCCCAGCGCCCGCAATTGAGGCCGACGATGTGCTCGCGGAGTTCGAACAGGATTTCGTCGATCTCGAACGCAGCGGTGATCGTCTCGATCAGTACCGTAACCTTGATGCTGCCGCGCGGCAGCCCGAGCAGCCGTTCGCTGAACTCGATGACATGGGCCCAGAGCCTTGCCTCGACATGACTTTCGAGCTTCGGCAGGTAGAAGTACGGTCCGCTGCCACGGCTCAGGAGCTCACTCGCATTGTGAAACAGGTGCAGCCCGAAATCGACAAACGCAGCGGGGATCGGCTTGCCGCCACGCAGCCAATGCTTTTCGGGCAGATGCAGGCCGCGCGGCCGCACCATGAGGACGGCGGTCGTCTCATTGAGCCGGTAGGATTTCCCCTCGGGACTCGTGTAGGCGAGCGTCCCGCGCACTGCCTCCATCAGGTTGGCCTGGCCCTGGATCACGCTTGACCAGGTCGGACAGAGCGAGTCCTCGCAATCGGCCATGAAAACGTTGGCGCCCGAATTGAGCGCATTGATGATCATCTTGCGATCGGTGGGGCCAGTGATCTCGACCCGCCGGTCGAGCAGGTCCCGCGGGATCGCGCCGATACGCCAGTCTGATTCGCGGATCTTGCGCGTCGCCTCGAGGAAATCGGGCAGGGCTCCGGCGTCGAATTCAAGCTGCCGCTTAGCCCTCTGCGCCAGCAGTTCCTCGACCTTCGGGCCGAAATGTGCCGCCAGCTTGTTGACGAAGGCGATCGCCTCCGGGCGCAGCACCTCCTGCCATTCCTGTCTCAGCACCGGGAACTGGCCGGTGTTGGTGCTGCTGTCACCTAGTCCTTTAGGTATCAATCATAACTCCTTGTAAACATGTATTGTTATCGATGGCCACGCTGACGGGCTATCAACATCGCCAGTTCCAGCGCCTGTTCACAGTTGAGCCGTGGATCGACGCTCGTGCGATAAGCACGGGCCAGGTCGACATCGGCGAGGCCGCGCGCGCCGCCGGTGCATTCGGTGACATCGTCGCCGGTCAGCTCGAAATGAACGCCACCGAGGTGTGAACCGAGTTCTTCATGAACGCGGAATGCCGCTTCGACCTCCGACAGGATGTTGTCGAATCGGCGCGTCTTGACGCCCTGGGGGGTCGTCTCGGTATTGCCGTGCATCGGATCGCAGACCCAGAGTACCTGCTGTCCGCTCTTGCGCAGCGCCTCGATCATCGCCGGCAGGGCGCGTTCGATGTGCCTGGCGCCGAAGCGATGGATCAGGGTCAGGCGCCCTGCTTCGCCATCGGGATTCAGGCTGCGCGCGAGCTCGCATAACCAGGCGGCATCCATGTCGGCCCCGACCTTGACGCCGATCGGATTGGCGATGCCGCGGAAATATTCCACGTGCGGGCCATCCAACGTCGCCGTGCGCATTCCGATCCACGGCATGTGCGTGGACAGGTTGTACCAGCGCTCGCGGCGCGGCAGGTAGCGCGTCTGCGCCTGCTCATAGAGCAGGTGCAGGCCTTCATGACTCGCATAGAAGCGCGCCTGGCTGGTCTCGTGAATGGGTGCGCCGGAAATCGCCTGGTAGAAATCCAGTGAATCGGAAATTGAGTCGACGATCTTCTGGTAAGCGTCCTTGAGCTTCGCGTGCTGCATGAAACCCAGGTCCCAGTACTCCGGATGGTGCAGGTCGGCAAAACCGCCGTCGACCAGGGCGCGCACGAAGTTGAGCGTCAGCGCTGCGCGTTCGTAACCCCGCAACAGCAACTCGGGGTCCGGCTCGCGGTCTGCGGCGGTGAATGCTGCGCGGTTGACGATGTCGCCGCGATAGCTCGGCAGCGTAATGCCGTCGCGTGTCTCGGTGTCGGCGGAGCGCGGCTTTGCGTACTGCCCGGCCATGCGCCCGATGCGGATCACCGGTTTCTTGAGTCCGTGCAGCAGCACGAGGCTCATCTGCAGCAGGATCTTGAGCTTGCGGGCGATGGTCGCCGACTCGCAGTCGCCGAAGCCCTCCGCGCAATCGCCGCCCTGCAGCAGGAAACGCTCGCCGCGCTGTGCTGCCGCGAGCTCTTCCTTCAGCTGGTCGACTTCCCATGACACGACCACCGGAGGCAGCCTCGACAACTCGTCGATCACGCGCGCAAGTTTCGCCGCGTCCTTATATCGCGGCTGTTGCACCGCCGGCCGGCGCTGCCAGCTTTCGGGGCTCCAGCCAGGTGTTTGCGGGGCAGTATTCATGGAATCGGTCATCGTACACGGTTTCACTGCACTGCAAAAATATGTGGCGCCAAGGGGTGGTTTATGTACACCCGAATGGGCAGAATGCGCCTCCCCCGGATGGAGCACTGGCATGCATCGCGTATTGGTTCTTGGCGCCGGGAAAATCGGCGCGTTGATCTCCGGCCTGCTCGCCGAGGCCGGCGACTATCAGGTGCAGCTTGCGGATGTCAGCGGCGACACGGCCGCCGGCGTCGCGCGTGCGCATGATCGCGGGACGCTGACCGCATTCGCGCTCGATGGCACGGATCGGGCGGCTCTTGCGCGCCATCTCGAGGCAAACCCCGTCGATGCGGTGATTTCTTCGCTGCCATTCTACTGCAACCTGGCGGTGGCCCAGGCGGCGCGCGACCACGGCTTGCATTACTTTGACCTGACCGAGGACGTCGAGGTGACGCGTGCCGTGCGCGCGATTGCCGACGGCGCCAGGACGGCCTTCGTGCCGCAGTGCGGACTCGCGCCCGGGTTCGTGTCGATCGCGGCGAACGAATTGATCAGCCACTTCGACGAGTTGAGGAGCATCAAGCTCCGGGTCGGCGCCCTGCCCCAGCATCCGAACAACGTACTGAAGTATTCGCTGACCTGGTCCACCGAGGGCTTGATCAACGAGTACGGCAATCCCTGTCACGCGATCGTGGACCGGCGCCTGGTCGAGGCCGCACCACTTGAAGGGCTCGAGGAAATCGAGATCGACGGCACGCTGTACGAAGCCTTCAATACGTCGGGCGGCCTGGGCTCGCTGGGCGAGACCTTTGGCGAGCGCTGCGAGCAGATGAATTACAAGACGATGCGTTATCCGGGTCATTGCGCGCAGGTGCGCCTGCTGATGAACGACCTGAAGTTGAATCAGGATCGCGAGACCCTGAAGCGCATCCTCGAGAATGCCGTGCCGCAGACCCTGCAGGACGTCGTGATTGTCTACGTCGCCGTCACCGGCCGCCAGGGCGGTGAGTTGCGCGAAGAGAACTACGTCAACAAGATTTATCCGCAGAAGATTTCCGGGCGCCTTTGGTCCGCGATCCAGGTCACGACGGCGGCCGGTATCACCGCGGTCGTCGACCTGGTTCTCGCCAGGCCCGGTGCATATCGGGGCTTCGTGCGCCAGGAACAGTTCGGGCTGCCGCAGGTGCTCGCAAACCGGTTTGGCGCCTGGTACCAGAAGGGCGGCGACAAGAATGTTTCGGGGCAGATGGTGGTCGAAGGCAAGGCGGGTCGCCAGCGCAACCTGGTGGGAGTCAGGTAATGGACAAGGGGAAAATTCTCAAGGGGCTGGGTCTCGCCGACATCAATCCCGGCGCCTGGTCCGGCGAGGGCTGGCATGCGGCGGCTGATGCACCGCTGGTCAAGTCCATCGACCCGGCGACCCGTGAAGTCATTGCCTCGGTGCGAGCTGCGACTGAGGCCGACTATGAGCGCGTTGCCGCAAGCGCGGCCGCGGCCTTCCAGAAATGGCGTGATGTGCCGGCGCCGCGGCGTGGCGAGGCCGTGCGCCTGGTTGGCGACGCGCTGCGTGCGAAGAAGGATCTGCTAGGCAGCCTGGTGAGCCTGGAGATGGGCAAGATCAAGACCGAGGGTGATGGCGAAGTACAGGAGATGATCGACATCGCCGATTTTGCCGTAGGCCAGTCGCGCATGCTCTATGGGCTCGCGATGCATTCCGAGCGCCCGCGTCATCGCATGTATGAGCAATGGCATCCGCTGGGCGTCGTCGGCATCATTTCGGCCTTCAATTTTCCGGTGGCTGTCTGGGCCTGGAATGCGTTCCTGGCCGCGGTCTGCGGCGACATCTGCATCTGGAAGCCCTCGCATAACACGCCGCTTTGCGCGATCGCCGTGCAGAACATCTGCAATGACGTGCTGGCGCGCGAAAAGCTGCCGCCGATCTTCCAGTTGTTCATCCCGGCTGACAACTCGCTGGCTTCGCGCTTCGTCGACGACCGGCGCGTCGCGCTCGTGAGCTTCACCGGCTCGACCAATGTCGGCCGCAGGGTCGGCGAGCGGATTGCTGCGCGGCTCGGCCGCAGCTTGCTGGAGCTCGGGGGCAACAACGCGATCATCGTGGACGAGTTCGCAAATCTCGATCTGGTTGTGCCTGCGGTCGTGTTCGGCTCGGTTGGAACTGCGGGCCAGCGCTGTACGACGACCCGGCGCCTGCTGGTGCATCATTCGCGTATTGCCGAGCTGGAACGGCGGCTGGTCGCGGCCTACAAGCAGGTCCGGATCGGTAATCCACTCGATCCCAAGGTGCTGATGGGTCCGCTGGTGGATTCTTCAGCCGTGCGCCGCTACGAGGCGGCGCTTGATGATGTGCGCAACCAGGGCGGTGAAGTCCTGTGCGGCGGCAAGGTACTGCCCGGCCCGGGATTCTTCGTCGAGCCCACGATCGTCAGGGCGGGGAATGACATGCCGGTGGTGCGGCACGAGACCTTTGCACCAATCCTCTACATCATCCCGTTCAAGACGCTGGACGAGGCGATTGCGATGCACAACGACACCGACTACGGCTTGTCGTCGGCGATCTTCACGGACCGCCTGCAGCACGCCGAACGCTTCCTGTCGGTTTCCGGCAGCGATTGCGGCATTGCCAACGTCAATATCGGCACGTCGGGCGCCGAGATCGGCGGGGCATTCGGCGGTGAAAAGGACACCGGCGGCGGGCGCGAGGCCGGGTCAGATTCCTGGAAGGTCTATATGCGCCGCCAGACCAACACGATCAACTATTCGTCCGAGTTGCCGCTCGCCCAGGGCATCAGGTTCGACCTGGGCTGATCTCGCGCTGGACCAGCTCGTACATCATGCGGGTGTAGCGCTCCGGCGTGATGAAAACCCAACCCCACTTCTGGTCGTAGTCGGCATTCGGCACAGCCGCCACGATTTCATCCGCGGTCTTGCCCGCTTTGACGAGCTCGCGGATGCGGCCGCTCGTCGTCAGCAGCATCTGGCGGTATTCGATCAGATCGGCGCGATTCGCGAGCGGTCCGTGGCCCGGGATGATGCGTGTCTTGTCGTCGGCGATGGCCAGGATGCGGTCAACTCCCGTGATGAGGCCCGCGAGCGAGCCGCCTGAATCGAAGTCGATATAGGGATAAAAGCGGAAGAACAGGTCACCCGTGTGAATCACGTTGGCCTTGAGGAAATGGACGAACACGTCGCCGTCGGTATGCGCTTGTGGGGCAAAAGTCGCGCGGATCTCGTCGCCATTCAGGTGCAGGGAAACGGCATCGTTGAAGGTCACTACCGGCAATGCGAGCGGCGGCGAGGCCGGCACGGAGTTCTGCAGGAAACTGACGAACTGGTCGGTGCTCATGCGCGCGCGTACCTGGTCGTGCGCGATCAGCAAGGCACCCTCCTTCGCCAGGTTTTCATTGCCACCCGTGTGGTCGCCGTGCCAGTGCGTGTTCAGCACGAAGCGCGGGTTGCCGAGATCCAGCCCGCGCAGTGCGGCGATGACCGAGAATGTCATGGGCGCATACTGGTCGTCGATCAGGAACACGCCATCGACGCCGGCCGATACGCCGATGTTCCCGCCCTGACCGGCGAGCATGTAGATGCCGGGCGCAACCTGCTCGGTGCGGATCGCCGTGTCCGGAGGCGGCGATTGTGCGGCGGCCCCAAATGCCAGTATCAGGAGTCCGGTCGCCGTCAGTCGTACAATCATGATCCCCTCCAGCCAAATGGGTTCGCGTCCCGCTTGTAGCAGACCAGCCTGTTATCATCAATGCTTGGAAACGGAGATACGCGCATGGCTTTGCGCCACTTAGTCACCGGCATGCTGGCAATCCTGCTGGCCGGCGCCGTCATCAGCGTCGTCCCCGCGCAATCCGTGAAGCCCCAGGCCGCGGCCTCAGCGCTGGCGGGTACGGCCGTGCTGGTCGAAATCAACGATGCGATCAGCCCCGCCACCCGGGAATTCTTCCTGCGCACGCTCGAACGGGCTGAGGACGGGCAGGCAGCAGTCCTGATCCTGGTTCTCGACACGCCCGGGGGCCTGTCGGATTCGATGCGCGACATGATCAAGGGCATCCTGAACGCGCGGATTCCGGTTGTCACCTATGTCGCGCCCTCCGGTGCGCACGCGGCCAGCGCGGGCACATTCATCCTCTATGCGAGTCACATCGCGGCCATGGCTCCGGGCACCAACCTGGGCGCCGCAACGCCCGTGCCGATTGGCGGGTCATCGCCGGAGGAAGACAGCAAGGACGAGGATGGCGCGGCGGACGGCGGCAAGGATGCCAAGAAATCCTCGCGGCCTTCGACCGCGATGGACCGCAAGGTATTGAATGACTCGGTCGCCTATATCCGCAGCATCGCCGAGATGCGCGGCCGGAACCTGGAGTTTGCGGAAGCCGCGGTCGTCGATGGGGCCAGCATCACGGCGACTGAAGCGCTTGCACGCGGCGTCATTGACCTGATCGCGGACGACCTGCCGTCGCTGATGACGGCTCTCGATGGCCGCGAAGTCAAGCTGCCGACCGGTCCCAGTGTCTTGAAGACGGAAGGCATCGTGGTCGAGCGCGTCGAGATGGACTGGCGCACGTCTTTGCTCTCCGTGCTGACCAACCCGATGGTCGCCTACGGCCTGTTGCTGATCGGTCTCTATGGCCTGATGTTCGAGGGTTACAACCCGGGTGCGATCCTGCCGGGCGTGGTCGGCGGCGTCTGCCTGCTGCTCGGCCTTTACGCGCTGCAGGTGCTGTCGGTCAATTTTGCCGGCCTTGCGCTCGTGTTCCTGGGCGTCGGCATGATGATCGCGGAATTCTTCGTGCCCAGCTTCGGTGCGCTGGGTTTTGGCGGCCTCGTGGCATTCGTGATCGGATCGATCGTGCTGATGGACACGGGCACGCCCGGTATGGCCTTGAGCCGCGGGCTGGTGGGCGGCGTTGCGACGGTTGCCGGCATGCTGATGCTCGGCACGATGTGGCTGGCGATGCGGGCCCGAAGACGACCCGTCGCGACAGGCCGCGAACAGATGGTCGGGGATACCGCCGAAGCGTTAGACGCGTTCACCGGCCGGGGCCAGGTGCGGATTTACGGAGAGTTGTGGAATGCGGTCTCCACGAAGCCCGTGGCGGCGGGACAGCAACTGCGCATCGATCGCGTGCAGGGTCTGACACTCCACGTCTCGCCGATCGAATGACAGGAGAACAGAAATGATGACCTACGTATTGATTGCCGTCGCCGTTGTCTTTGTAGTGTTGGTGATCAATGCGATCAACATCCTTCGGGAGTACGAGCGCGGTGTCGTGTTCACCCTTGGACGATATGGGGGCACAAAAGGGCCCGGCCTGATCATCGTGTGGCCGATCGTACAGCAGATGGTGCGCGTGGACCTGCGCACGATCGTGCTCGACGTGCCGAAGCAGGACGTCATTTCGCGGGACAACGTATCGGTCAAGGTGAACGCCGTCGTTTATTTCCGGATCGTGGACCCGGACAAGGCGATCATCCAGGTCGCAAACCCGTTCGAGGCCACCAGCCAGCTTGCCCAGACCACGCTGCGCTCCGTGCTGGGACAGCACGAGCTCGATGAAATGCTGTCGGAGCGGGATCGCCTGAATAACGATGTGCAGAAGATCCTGGATGCCTCGACCGACGCCTGGGGTATCAAGGTGTCGCACGTCGAGATCAAGCACATCGACCTCGATGAAACCATGATTCGCGCGATTGCAAAGCAAGCCGAGGCGGAGCGCACGCGGCGCGCCAAGGTGATTCACGCCGAGGGCGAGAAGCAGGCGGCCGCGATGCTGGTCGAGGCCGCGAAGCTCCTCGGGGCCGACCCGAGGGCAATCCAGTTGCGTTACATGCAGACGCTGACCGAACTCGGCAACGACCGGAGCACGACCATCGTGTTCCCGATGCCGATGGACCTTCTTTCGCCTTTCGTGAAGAAACTCGGTCCCGCGGATTGATCAGCGTCCGGGCAGCCGGACGCTGACACGTGCGCCGCCCAGGCGGCTTTCGCCAATTTCAAGGGTGCCCGAGTAGGCAGCCGCGATCTCGCGCGCCACCGACATCCCGATGCCCTGACCCGCCACGCTTTCGTCGGCACGCGCGCCGCGTTCCAGTACGCGCGATCGCTCGGAGGGTGGAATGCCGCGGCCATCGTCCTCGACGTCCATCAGCAGACCGGGCCGGCGCCAGTCGGCGGAGGTCCATGGCATCGCGCGCACGGCGATCTCGCTCCTGCAGTACTTGCAGGCGTTGTCCATCAGGTTGCCGGCGAGTTCGAGAAAATCGCCAATGTCGACCGGATACGCCGTGTCCTGCGCGACGGCGATCGCCATGCGTGGCGACTTGTCGTTGTAGACCTTTGCGAGAGCGCCCCGGAGCTGTTCCAGCGGCTCCTGCACGGGCAGGTCCGTCATGGTCGCGCCAGTGCCGCCGAAGACTGCGCGCTTGAGCTGGTGCTGGACGATTTCCTGCATGCGGTCCAGCTGGCGCAGATTCGACTCCCGGTCTGTGTGCCCGCTTTCGATGAGCCCGCGCAGGGCGGCAAGCGGTGTCTTCAGGCTGTGGGCCAGGTTGCCAAGTGTCGTGCGATAGCGTTCCAGGCGCTTGCGATCCCCGGCCAGCAGCGCATTCAGGTTTCCGGTGACGCCAGCAAGTTCCCGCGGCCAGCCCGAGCCGAGCAGTTCACGGTGCCCAGCTTCGATATCGGCGATCTCGGTCTCGAGCTGATGCAGGGGCTTCAGTGCGACGCGCATGGCGACGGCGAGACCGGCGAGCAGCAGCACGCCGAGCACGATCGAGCCGGACAGGAGCCAGGCCCGCACACGCGCGACCTCCTCGTACCAGGGCTCGAGACTTTCAGCTGCGCGGATGATGAAATCGCGGCTGCTGCCGTCCTCCAGTACCCAGCGGATTCCCAGCGAGAGGCCAAGCACGCGCGAGCTGTCGGCGAGTCTTGCGTACTCGAAACGGCGTTCGCCGGTAGCAGGCGTTGCCGCGAGATTGAGGCCGCTGCCGAGCGCCGAAGGCGAGCGCCAGCTGCCGCGCGAACTCACGATCTCCGCGTACAGGCCCGAGCCGGACGCGGCGAGCCGTGGTTCGGCGAGATTCTCGGGCACCAGGCGGCCTTCCGCGTCAATGTCGGCCGACGCGATCAACGCGATGACCTGTGCCTCGAGCACATCCTGGCGCGCGCGCAGACCGAGATCACGGTACATCGAGTCGAGGGCCCAGGCGGCGACGCCGGCCGCGGCCAGCAGCAGCAGCGCCAGCGTCACGAGCAGCCGGACCTGCAGCGATTGGGTGGAGCGCGCCACGGTCAGTCGCGCGCGATGCGGTAGCCGCGGCCCCTCAGGGTCTCGATCGGCTGGCGGTCTCCATCCGGGTCGAGCTTGCGGCGCAGCCGTCCGATGAAGACTTCGATCGTGTTGCTGTCGCGCTCGAAGTCCTGCTCATAGAGCTTTTCAGTGAGTTCGGTCTTGGACACGACTTCGCCGGCATGAAGCATCAGGTATTCAAGCAAGCGATACTCGAAGGCGGTCAGTTCGACCGGGGTGCCGGCGACCCGGACTTCCTGGCTGCGGGTATCGAGTTCAACTATCCCGCTTGTCAGCAGCGGTTGCGACCAGCCACCGGAACGGCGCAACAGTGCCTGCACGCGTGCGAGTACCTCTTCGAACCGGAATGGCTTGGTGACATAGTCGTCCGCGCCGGCATCGAGCCCGGCGACCTTTTCCTGCCAGCTGTCACGCGCCGTCAGGATCAGCACCGGGAAGGACTTCTCCGCCTTGCGCCAGGCGCGGATCGCATCAAGCCCTGACATTCCCGGCAAGCCGAGATCCACGACAGCGATGTCGATCGGATATTCCTTTCCGGAGAATTCGCCCTCGACGCCGTCGGCAGCGAGGTCCACGGCAAAGCCCGCGCTGCGAAACTGCCGGGCCAGCATTTCGAGCAGCGCGGGCTCGTCCTCGACGATCAGGAGTCGCATCCGGCCCTCAATGTTGCTCGCCGGTTTCGGCGTCAATCCTGACTTCGAATACGCGGCCGTCGGAACCCAGCAACCGGATCCTGTACTCGACGCGGTCACCGTGGCGCTTTTCCTCCGCGCGCACGGCGCGCGCGTCGTAGCGGCGCTCGGCGCGTGCCACGGCTTCGTCGAGGGAAATCGCGCGATCCGCCATGCTCCGCTCGGCGCCCCGGTCACGGTCACGGTCCCGGCCCGACGCCTGGACCGGCCCCAACAGGGCGGCGCCGGCCAGCAGGGCCAGGCACAGGATCGCCAGCGGTGTCGTCCTTCTCATCTGCATCACGCCATTGTAATTGAACTCGAAAAACCCGGGCCGCTCGCGCGGCCCGGGTCGGCAGCTCAGCCGCGGGTCGGGGTCACATCGACCCGGATCCGCAAACGCTCGCCCGGGTCATAGGGCATCCGCGTCGTGTATTCGCGGCCAGCGTACTCATAGGTCACCCGGTAGCCGTCGACACGCTCGTCCCAGCTGTCGCGGTAGCGCACTTCACAGCGCTCGACCAGGCGTTCGCGACCATAGTAGTCGCCCTGACGCTTGTGCGAGGCGTCGTTGCCGATTGCGCCACCGATCAGCACGCCGGCGATGCGTGCCGCATCGCGGCCGCGGCCGCGACCGATCTGGTTGCCGACGACACCGCCTATAAGGCCGCCCAGCAAGGTGCTGCCGGCGTGGCGGGGCGAAAGCGGGCCATCCGATTCATAGGCCACCTCGTCCCAGCACTCCCGCACCGGCTCGCTGACGCGGACCCGGCGACGGATTGCCTCCACGTTGAGGACACGCGCGTAATCGTAGTCATCGCCGTAGCGGTCATCGCGGTCGTAACGGTAGCTGCCGCTATTGTGATCAGCCATGGCTCCGGCGGACGCGGCAGCGAGACCGACGGCAAGGCCATAAATCCAGAGCTTGCGTAACATGGTGCGCCTCCTTGCTTTGGCACGATGCCAATCTAGGCCCGGGACCATGAACGCGTCCTGAACGCCGACCGGTCGGATTTTTCTAGGGAATCTCGGCTTTTGCGGCGATCCAGAGCTCATCGAGCAAGGCGGGACCCGCCGCGCGCGAATCGATGCCACGGACGGCCAGGGCCTGCTCCAGATGGGCATAACGGCGCGCGAATCGATCATTGGTCCGGCGCAACGCCGCCTCCGCATCGATATCGAGATGCCGCGCGAGATTGACGACCGAGAACAGCAGGTCCCCGAGTTCCGCTTCCACGCGCGCTGAATTCCTGTCGCCTTCGACGACCCGGTCGAGCTCCGCAAGCTCCTCGTCAATTTTGGCACGCGGCCCCGCCGCATCCGGCCAGTCGAAACCTGCGTCAGCGGCACGCCGGCCGAGCTTGCGCGCACGGGACAGCGCGGGCAGGGCCATCGGAACGCCGTCCAGTGCCCCCGTCCCCTGCCCCAGTGCCTTGCGTTCCTCGGCCTTGAGCGATTCCCAGACGCGGGTCTGTTCGGCGGCATTTGCGACCGGAACGGCTCCGAATACATGCGGGTGGCGCCGCGTCAGCTTGTCACAGATCGCGTCGACGACATCGTCGAATCCGAAGGCGCCGCGCTCGCTCGCGAGCTGCGAATGAAATATGACCTGGAACATCAGGTCGCCGAGTTCATCGCGGAGCGCGTCCAGATCCCCGCGCTCGATTGCATCCGCTACTTCGTAGGCTTCTTCGAGCGTGTGGGGGGCGATCGAGCGGAAATCCTGCTGCAAGTCCCACGGACAACCTGAAACCGGGTCTCGCAGGCGCACCATGATTTCGCGCAGGCGCTCAATCGCCATGGAGTGGCGACCCGCCGAGCATTTCACGAAGCGTCAGGATCATCCCGGCCGTCGCACCCCAGATCGTGTGTCCGCCCCAGGGCAGGTCGAGCACCTCGAGGTCTTCTTCGCCGATCCGGTGCAGGCGGCGTGAATGCGTCGCCGGATTCAGCAGGTGGCGCAGCGGCGCTTCGAAGGTACCGGACACTTCGGTCGCATCCAGCACCAGCTCGAATCCCGGGCGTACGAGACCCACGACAGGTGTCACGCGATAGCCGGTGATGACGACATGATCCGGCAGGCAGCCGATCACTTCGACGAACTCGCGGCGCAGGCCGATCTCTTCCTCGGTCTCTCGCAGTGCTGCCGCAACGGCATCGTCGTCGCCGGGTTCCACGCGGCCACCGGGAAACGAAATCTGGCCTGGGTGGTGCTTGAGGTCGCTGGCCCTGTGCGTCAGCAGCACCGTCAGATCGTCGCCACGATCGACGAGTGGTATCAACACGGCCGCGCGGGTCGGCCGCGGCGGCAACAGTGTGCGCATGCGTTCCATTGCGGAGCGCGAAACCCCGCCGACACGCAGATCTGATTCCGCGTACAGGCAACCCGCCAGGCGGCTGCGCAATTCGCGGCGCAGGGCGTCCGCCGGAAGCAGGTGCGGGTCTGGTGTTGGCAGGTGGATCACGATTCGCCCTTCGCGCGTCCGCCGTGCGCCAGCCGCACCGGATCGAGCAGGCGCGCGAGCTTATCGCGCGGCAGGCCGGTTTCTTCTATCGCGACGTCGAGGATCGGACGGCGTTCGGCGGCAGCCCGTCGCGCGATGGATGCAGCGCGGTCGTAGCCGATCTCGGGCGCCAGTGCCGTCAGCAACATCGGATTGCGCGCAAGCGTCGCGGCCATCGCCTCAGCCTGAACCGTGAAGCCGGAAATTGCGCGGCGCGCAAGTGCGCGCGATGAATCGGCGAGCAGCTCGATACTCTGCAGCAGGCCGTGCGCGATCAACGGCAACATCACATTCAACTGGAAGTTGCCGGACGCGCCTGCCATGGCAATCCCGGCGTCATTCGCCATGACCTGGGTCGCGGCCATCGCAACCGCCTCGGGAATCACCGGGTTGACCTTGCCCGGCATGATGCTGGAACCGGGCTGCAAGGCTGGCAACGCGATCTCGCCGAGGCCGGCCAGCGGGCCGGAATTCATCCAGCGCAGGTCATTGGAAATCTTCAGGAGCACAACAGCCGCGCCACGCAGCTGGCCGGAAAGCTCGACGGCTGTATCCTGCGAAGCCAGACTCGCGAAGCGATCCGCCGCAGCGGCGAGCGCGAGCCCGGTCCGGGTCGCGAGACGCGCGATCGCTTTTGCGGCGAATTGCGGATGCGCGTTGACCCCGGTGCCGACCGCTGTCGCTCCCAGGGCGAGACGCTGCAGGCCTGGCGCAACTGCAGCGAGGCGCCGCGCTGCGTCTTCGATCTGGCTGCGCCAGGCGTGCATCTCCTGCCCGACCGTGATGGGCAATGCATCCATCAGGTGCGTGCGCCCGGGTTTCACGTGATCGCCGACCAGTGCAGACTTGTCGTCGATCGCGCGCGCGAGTTCCGCAAGTGCCGGCAACAGCGTGTCGCGCAGTTCCAGGGCGGCAGCGAGGTGGATCGCGGTCGGGATGACGTCGTTGCTGCTCTGGCATCGATTGACGTGGTCATTCGGATGCACGGCGCTGCCGAGCCGGGCGGTTGCCAGCCGGCCGATCACCTCGTTGGCATTCATGTTCGTGCTTGTGCCGGAGCCGGTCTGCATGACCCCGACCGGAAACTGGTCGGCATGCTCGCCATTCGCGATCTCGAGTGCCGCCTCGGCGATTGCTGCCGCGATCCTGGGCTCGAGTTCGCCGAGTTCACCATTGGTCTCGGCCGCGGCCCACTTGATCAGGCCAAGCGCCCGGATCATCGGCGCTGGAATGGCCAGGCAGCCGATCTGGAAATTCTCGACGGCGCGCTGGGTCTGGGCACCCCATAGCGCCGCAGCGGCCACGCGGACCTCGCCGAGGCTGTCCTTTTCGATGCGGTCGTTATCGCTCACGGGTACCATACGCATTCTATCATCTGGGCCTGGCGCCATGACCGATCATCGCCTGACCGCATTGTCACCGCTCGACGGGCGCTATGCCGACAAATGCGCCGACCTGGCAGCGCTGTTCAGCGAGGCGGCGCTGATCAGCAATCGCGTGCGCGTCGAGGCCTGCTGGTTCCGGCAACTTTCGTCATCGGGCCACTTCTCGGCACTTGGCTCGCTGCCGCCGCCGCTGGCATCCCGACTCGCTGCGCTCGCCGCAGGTGTGGAGGAATCCGCCGTCCGGCGGGTCAAGGAAATCGAACGCGAGACGAATCACGACGTCAAGGCGGTCGAGTACTT